>JALWRB010000498.1 GCA_027077875.1 Candidatus Heimdallarchaeota archaeon | reverse complement strand
ATTCACCTTCGAGCTAACCGCCAAGAACGACGGAGATGACGACACCACAGTTGTCATCATCCAGACGTATGATACGACGGAACTGGAGCTGACCAGCGCGACCTCTACCAAGGGAACTGTCTCGACGACAACCTCCGGAGCAGATGTCGGAATTATCACCGTCAGCGAAGTTCAACTTGCACCAGGAGAATCAGTGACTATCACGATGGAATTCAACGTCCTAACCGAAGATGGTTTCTACATTCCTCCAGCAGCAGCTACCTTCCAGATCTCGGGTGAATCTTCACTTGGGGACCATGCAAGGACAGGTACTGAAGGTGGTTCAGGAACCTCTGGTGGTTCACTATTCGCACTCTCTGCTTCTGCTTCTGCACAGGAGCAGTCACAGGCATCGGCCACTGAGTCTGGTGAGTACACCGCATACTCAGGTGGTGCAGCCGTTGGAGCAGCCGCAGGTGTTGGTGTTGGTGGATCCACAACGGACACCGTCAGCAACCCACCACCCGCATTCGCTGGATTTGATCTGCAGATGACCTTCATCCTGATGTCGATACCTCTGGTACTTGGTGGACTTAGAAGAAAGTACAAGAATTAATCTTCCTACAATTTCAACTAATATAATTTAATCACACTTGTCGTTAACTAGCGACTTTGTTCACATAGAAAGCTTTTAACATCCACATTCAATTTTCATTAAATACAAAGGAAGTAGCATTATGAAACTCACAGTTAAACCTTATGCAATGAGTGGATCAGTGAATAACTATATGGTAATCCACCCCTCTACTGCTACAAAGATGGATCTTGATCCAGGATCTCTGATACAGATTGAGAAGGAGCACCAAGGATTCCAGATCATTACCTCTAACTTCATTGAGCAGGACCTCGGAGGAATATCCCCGGACATCATGGAGCAGCTGAACATCCAAGCAGGTTCCCAGATAGAGTTCAAACCAACTGGTGTCGAAGGAGTTACCCGTATAATCCGGAAGAAGATGAAGAAGGAGAACCTCGAAAAAGAGGAGATCAGGATCTTTATGGAGTCTATTGAGCATGGACTCCTGACCGATGGACACATCGGTGCTTTCGGTACTGCAGTTGAGATCAACGGGATGTCAAGTGACGAGACAACCTATGTCGCAGAGGCTATCCTTGAATTCAGCAAGAAGCTCCAACATGAGAAGGGACCAGTGGTAGACAAGCACTCAATAGGCGGTATTGCAGGTAACAGGATCACTCCACTAATGATTCCGATCATAGCAGCTGCCGGGCTGGTAATCCCCAAGGTATCAACAAGGGCCATAACCTCCCCAGCGGGAACCGCAGATGCGCTCGAGGTTGTCATGCCGGTGGAGCTTACCTTGGGTGAGGCCCAGGAAGCAATTGCTAAGACAGGAGCATGTATGGTGGACGGGCTGCGAATAGGTTTGGGATCTACAGCAGACAAGTTCCTCAGGGTGGTGAAGCAGATCAAGATCGACCCCCCGGAGATGATGATTGCCTCAATACTCTCAAAGAAGAAGGCAGCGGGTAGTCAGTACGTCCTAATTGATCTACCAACGGGACCAGGTTCCAAGTTGCCAACAAGAGAGGACGCGAGGAAATTAGCTTTCCGTTTCGCCACTATTGGGAACAAACTGGGTCTGAAAATCGAATCCGTAATCTCTCCAGGAGATCAGCCTATTGGAACTATGATCGGTCCCTCACTTGAGATCACAGAAGCTCTTCAGATCCTCCAGCAGGATGGGGGTGCACACTCATTGAGGAGGAAGGCGCTCTCCTTAGCAGGTCTGATCTTCGAGATGTCAGGGAAGACAGAGCGGGGAACTGGGTACGACCTTGCCAAATCGATCTTAAATTCAGGAAAGGCGTTTGAGAAGTTCAAGGACATTGCATCCGCTCAGGGTGCAACCGAGGAGATCTCATGGAAAAATATACCTGAAGCAAATTACAAGCACACCATAACCTCCGAGGGAGGAGACAAGGTTTATGCCGTTAACTCCTTCAATATTGGATTGATGGCGAGGGCAGCTGGTGCCCCTGGTGACCAGCTTGCCGGAGTTAAGCTCCACGTAGACAGAGGGACGGTTGTGAAGGAAGGAGATCCATTGATAACCATCCACGCAAATACGGAGAACAAGATCGATGAAGCAATCGGTATAATGCGTACCGCTCGCCCTCTAGTCATGGAACGAGCTATTCTCGAGCACATCACTGGTTTTGTGGACTAGAAGAAGAACTCATTTAGATTATAATTATCCAAGTATTAGCTTTGAGATTATGACTGATTCAAAAAAAAATTGAAAATTCATCTTACTCGGAGGCGAGTCCTTTATCTAATATGATGACAATTATAGGTTTATTAGTGGTGAATTTACATGTCAAGACTCGTCGTAAAACTACTACCAAGAACTGAGAAAGACTACAGTGCCATCAGGGAGGCATTGACTGCAAGGTTTTCGTCCAACAGCCACATCGAATTCTCCCCGTTCCAACGCACTCATTTCTCCCTTTTCACCCTCATTCTCCAACAAGACTCCCTACTCATTGGCGGGCGATGCTTCCTCCACCATCCAAGTGCCAACCCCACGATCTTGAAGAACCGAAGTGAGGCACTGGAGGAGATAATTGAGGTCTCTGGAAAGACCCCTGATGAGGTGGTGGA
>JALWRB010000497.1 GCA_027077875.1 Candidatus Heimdallarchaeota archaeon | reverse complement strand
AGGCTGACCCAATCGAGTGGGACAGAATCGGAGTGAAGCTCCAGGACGGTAAGGTCGTCCTACCCGGAAACTTCGAACCTCTCCTCAAGGAACTGGTTGTAGAGAACGAATTATACACGTGGTTCCTCCCAGAGAGATTGGGTGGGTATGGATATACCAACATCTTCGTCTCGGCTGTCATGCAGCTCCTATCGTATATCGATATCTCCTTCGGAATCATGACCGGTATCTCTCTCACTGTACTAGAACCACTTATCAGCAAACCCAATGGTTACGTAGAGGGTATAATAGAGAACTTCGCCAAGGGGAAGAACATCGGATATGTAGGCTTCACTGAGCCTCAGGCGGGTTCAAACCTCCAGAACGTCAAGTCAAGATCCTATGCAGACGGAAACGATTTCATTCTCGAAGGGACAAAGATTTTCATCTCAAACGGCGGTTACGCCAATGCTGGTCTAATCCTGACGACTAACGAGGTGGATGGTAAGACAGAGGGTACCAATGTGTTCATTGTTGAAAATGCCAAAGAACTAGTCTGCGAGAGACTGGAGGAAAAGATGGGACTCCACGCTTCCCCGACCGCTCAATTGCACTTCGAGAATCTACGTGTCCCGAAGGAAGCCATTGTTGGTAAGGTCGGAAATGGATACAGAGGTGTGCTTGAGCGGCTCATGTCGATGAGGATTGCGGTGTCAATGCAGGGTGCAGCTTCGATGTACAGAGCACGTGACCTCGCAACTCAGTACGCAGAGACAAGGCAGCAGTTTGGACAACCTATCATTCAGTTCCCTGCAGTTAAGAGTAAGCTGGATCAGATGAACACTCAGATCCCGAGGATGATGAAGTACGCCTACACAGCGTCTTACGCTCTCGACCGATTCACCAAGGGATGGATACCCGCTGACATTGGTGCAGAGGGACCATCCGTTGAGGAACAAGCTGCGACAATGGTTCCCAGTATTGCGATGAGGGGTCTGGCTCACTACTTCGCAAGCTCATCCAAGACCTATAATGCAGAGATCGCACAGTTCATGGCTTATGACGCTACACAGATCTTCGGCGGGAATGGGTTTGTCTCGGAGTATGAGGTGAATAAGATCCTGAGGGATATCCGTGTTCTCTCGATATATGAGGGTACTTCCGAGATCCACGATTGGATCATCAGTAGATCAATGCAGGCGGTCGAGATGGTTCCCTCATTGAAGCCTCTCGCAGCTTCATACGAAGAGAAAACTCTGTACGAGAAGATGCTCTACCTAAGATTCCCACGGATGGAAGGTAAGATCTGATAATAGTATAATTTAGAATCCTATTGGAATGGCAAGACTATAGAGTATAAGCTGTATTTCAATCCCTAATGTAAGAGCAGTAGCGATAGCTCCTCCAATTATGGTGGATCTCTTCATCTCCTTGGAATAGTTGAGGTAGATTAGGTACCATCCGAGGAGAACGACTGCGAGGATGGAGAATATTACAAGGGCCACGGTCAGTGGTGTCCCGTCAATAATAGGTTGATATTCTTCTGGCACGTATCCCAATTTTCCATAGGATTATTAAATCTTCTCAAGTCGAACTTGATACAGACCCCAGAATGTTGAGAATATCCTTGTAAATTTTAACAGCATTGCTTTTCGATCCTGAACCTCTAATGGTCATTACTCCGCTACTCATCAAGCTACATGTAGCACCCTTGGAGTGAATTTCAAGGACAGATTTACCTCTGAAATTCACTGGCCAGAATTCATTGAGAAGATCCCGAACATCCTGCAGCCCATAGGTCCACTCGAATTTCGGGGTGAAGATGAAAGTGTCTTTGCCGCAAAGGGACGACATAGCGACAGTCCCGAATCCTTCTAGGTCGAACCTCTCACGTCTGACCTCACCTTCCTTCCCTTTCTCAAGACCCTGCTCGACCCTTTTGCATTCTTGGCAGTTAGGATTCTTCTTGAAGGTGATCTTGTCAAAATCCATGGTTTCGATGTCAATGTAGAGCATCCTTCCCTCCAGCACTGGCTGTTGCTCGAGAAGTATCCTGATACCCTCTGCAACCTGAAGGGAGGCGACGACATTCAAGACTGATGGGTGAACCCCCCTGACTGCACAGGTGTTCTGATCGTCGTCATCGGGGTACCCGAGAACACATACCATGCATGGAGTATTCTCCTTGAATGTGAAGCTGATGATGTTCCCGTTGTTCGAGATGGCACCCGCGAACACATATGGGATTCTTCTGTCGTATGCTGCACTATGGAGAGCCCTCCTTGGTGCGAAACTGTCCAGGCCATCGATGATGAGATCCACATCATCCAGTAGACCTCTGAGGCTCAACCCATCAATGCTGATTGTGTATTTGGAGACTCTGATCGATGGATTCCTCTTAGTGATACGTTCCATAGCCACATCAACCTTGGCCTTTCCCACATCACTCAGTGTGTAGAGCTCTTGGCGTGGTAGGTTAGACTGCTCTATGACATCGAAATCAACGAGCTTGATATGCCCGACTCCTAGAGATGCCATGAGGGCGGATGAAGTTGTACCCAAACCTCCGACTCCTGCTACAAGAACAGTTCGCTTCGTCAGTCTTATCTGGTTATCCCTACCTATGTTCGAGAGGGGAAAATGCCTTGAATAGTACTCGTCGAATGAGAACTCCACAGGTTTGAATGTTCTGTACAGTTATGATT
>JALWRB010000496.1 GCA_027077875.1 Candidatus Heimdallarchaeota archaeon | reverse complement strand
GAATAAACATCATCAGGCAGGACTTTCCCGACAGATCCAACGAGATCGACAGGACAGAAAAAATCGTGAGGAACATCGTCTACCTACCCGCATTCGGAGCAGTATCCTCCTCAGTGATCAACCTCCTCCTCTACTTCTCAGTAGGAACATGGACCATATACTTCCACGGACTCGTCTTCGGACTGTGCCTGGGATCAGCCCTCCTCGCATTCATAGCATACACCGACAAGAAACTCTACGCAGATAGGTGGATGACTGACTAGGATAGTTACCGCCGACTGTCAATCTCCAACTCTATTAGTCAGGTAATGCCATCCTCCTCAAGAAACCTGACTGAATGCAGAGAGTTGTCTCCCCGTAAATCTTATTAACCTTAATCTGAAAGTCAGTGTATGACAAAATGCGTCAAGAGTTCAGAAGGATTGGAAAAGAACCTAAATGAGATAATCGAGATAATGAGCACAGAGGATGCAACTCTGTTCGAAGTCAAAGCATCCGAGAGGTCTCTCTGTTTCAGATTCGGAATTCACCTCGTGGATATGCTCAAGGACTGCACTGAGTATAGTGTGGATATGGAGTACAATAGGTCTGAATCATATTCAAAGAGATTCAGAGCTGGCATTATAGATGCCTCAATTAAGAAAGATATTAAGTATCTCCATGATGAATTAAAAATAGATGTATTTGATGATAAATGGTTAGAAGGTGAAAAGGATATCTCCGATGCTGAAAACCAGAAGCTATTTGTCCCTGACCTCATAGTCCATAAAAGAAATGTCAGCAATTATGAAGATAAAGAAGCGAATCTAATTGTGCTAGAGTTTAAGACCTCGAATAATAAAAAAGATGTATCGATAGCTTATGATCTTTTCAAGCTAAAACTATCCAAGCTGCAATTTGGTTATGCGCATGCATTCTTCATATGTCTGCGATATGACAAACCTAAAGATTCCGTAATATACAGTGTCGATGAAAGCAAGCTGATTATAGATATGTTTGCAGAGGTAAAAGCTGAAGTTAAATCAAATTAAATCAATGGTGAAATCATGGATCAGCAGGAAGAGTAAGGCTTACAAAATAATCATGGTGAAAGTATCCAAAGTGCCTCGCTGGCCTTATGTATAATATCCGAGACGAAAATCTGCTAGAGACCCTCGACGTTCCAAATCACGATCTCCTCAAGCCCCTAATGTGTTCTTGCAGGATAACATCTGGGTCTAGGATGGAACCGGGACGTATCATATCGCCAGTTCTCCACTACTCTGTGCGTCGCTAGCGATAGTATCTAGAACCTCGGGTACTTCATCAGGCACCGCATCCCCATCGATATACGCTTCGAGCACGACGAGTGGTGACCCCCAGATCAGCTCTCCATCCTCGTTCCTGTAGAGCCCCAAACCGCAGAAGAGATCCACGATGTAGCTGTACCTGACATACCCCGCATCCACGGTTTTCAGACCAGCACTGCAGAATACAGGGATCGCTCTCCTGTAGTATTCGAGAAGAAACCTCTCCTTCAGCAGCGTGCGATCCTTGAGATTCATGAGCATGTCACCGTACTCATCCAGTAAGTATTCATCTCCTCCCAGTACGACTGACGCTCTACCCTTTGATTCCATAGCTAGAGGTAGGTAGACGCGAATATAATTGTCTTGGATCTCCGATCCGTAGGGTCAGTTCACTCATCAACATGGTACAGCACTCCCTGCATGTCTCACAAGAGATATATTCCCATCCACGGATAAGGGACAATGGAGAAGCCGAAGTACTTCGACAGCTGGAAGGGTAAGGTCGCCCTTGCGATTGTCGAGGGTGCAAGGACATGGGACGAGATCCGCGAGCACAGCGGTCTGAGTCCAAGATCATTTAACAGGGTGCTCGCCGAGATGCTGAGCAGCAATATGCTTGACAAGCTAGAGGACGGGAGCTACAGGCTGGAGTACGACATGTACAAGAACTACCAGTCATACCTGAGGACGGCTACACCTGCTCCTGAACCAAGAATAACTCCGGGAGATCGAGAGGAGCTCATCTCCGAGGTCGGTCGCTGGTTGGACGATTACACAGATTCCTCAAACTCATGGAAGCAGAGCAATCACGTGTTCGTCAGCAGGGACGACTTGGCAAATCTCACCCTTTTCCTCGTCAGGAAGGCTCGGAGGGAGATCCTGATTGTCAACCCATTCGTCGGTGAACTAAGTATCACCGACCGGTTGAGAGAGAGATCGAAGGAGATTGACGTCAGGTTAATCACCCAAGACCCGATGGATCACTTTGCCAAGAAGAGGGACAAGAAGCTGGACGAGAGGGGGTCTCTCCTCGGGATGGTAAAGGACAGGTTCTCACTGTACTTCAACCAGAGGGTGCACACCAAGCTCATCGTCATTGACCGCTCAATAGCTGTCGTCGGCTCCCAGAACTTTACCCACGCATCTACCTCAGGGAAGTCTATTGAATCTGCCATAGTCACCTGTCAGGGGGAAGTCGTGGAAGATGTCCTCAGCTTCTGGAACTGGATACTCGGTGAGAGTGCCCAAGCTAATGAGCAATATAGGAAAAACTATCTTTCACCAGATGTATAGTCCGCTAATGTCAATTCTCAGATTCTCATAATTCACAGGTCGTTTATATACCACAAATTTACCTATACTTAATGGTTATTAGAAAACAAATTGATCCTAATACTTACCG
>JALWRB010000495.1 GCA_027077875.1 Candidatus Heimdallarchaeota archaeon | reverse complement strand
AGCGACCGATTCCAGCACCTGAAGGACCTGAAGGAGTACATTGCTGAGGGGAGTGAGGTTGCTACAGTGGAGATTAGGTTGCGAAACCTCAAAGACTCGGATGGGAAATACCTCCTGTTCTCGACAGACGATGAGGAGCTGAATATCACGCTGACACTCAGGGAGAACGGTCCTGTGTGGAGCGTGAATGGCAGGGGTAGAATGAGCAGGTCGCAACTTCATAAGTTCCTGCAAACCGGTGACATCAAGATAGACATGGACGACGACATCTACTATACCAAGAAAAACACCGTTGATCTGTTCATGAGTGGTTCTGCGCACGAGATGTTCAATCAACTCTTTGACCCTTTGAGTCTTGCTAGTGTCCGGGAGAAGATTGAGATCCTTCAGGACAAGACAAGGAACCTAAAGAGGAAATTGCCTGAGCTTCAGTTCAAGAAAGTTAACATCCAGAGAGAACTCAAGGTGGCACAGGAGAAGAAGATTGAATATGAGCGCAAACTCGTGCTCCAAAGGGAGTTGGAAGAGCTGAGGAAGTTGCAGGTGTGGATTGAGGTCATTGAGCTGGAGAGACAACAGCAGGATGTTGAGCAACAATTCCTGGATGTGGCAGACACCCTTGACCAACTGCAGCGTACATACCAAGAGATGCAACACGACTTCAATGAGCTTGGAAAGGACAAACGCAGGTTGGAGATCCTTATTGAGGACAATGACAGAGCCCAGCTCCAGATACGTAGGAGGATGGATAAGGTCACAGCTCAGCTGATTGAGTTTAAGCAGGAGATTTCATCGCTAGATGGCCAGCTCAAAACCCTGAGGAGAAGGTTGCAGGAAGTCGAACTAATGCTTGTGCAACAGAAGAAAGAATACGATCAGAGGTTGAAGGAGGAACTTATTCTTGATCAAAAAATGTTCGAGGAGAGCGTAGCAATGCTCAATGACGAACGGGCATCCGTAGACAGGGAACTCGGAGAGTTGATGAGAACCAAGGAGCATATGTCTCGGGAGCTCAAGCTTTTGGAAGGTCAAATCAAGAAGAGGGTCAGAGACATCGAACTCATTACCAAGGAACTTGAGAGGGAGAGTGGATACTCGATCGAGGAGGGAGAAAATATCTGGGCAAATGAGAGGGAGGCTCTCAAACTACGAATGGTCGTGGAGGGACAGCCATGGGGAAAATTTGTGACCAACCCCCTGTTCAAGGAGATCTTCCTAACTGAGAGAGGGAGAATGATCAAGAAAGCTGTGAACTTTGCCATTGGAGAGTACAAGTCTTTCCTTCTTGCGGAAGGGGATGATGTTCTAAACAATCTCAGATTGGTTATGGAGAATGGGAAGTTCAGACTTGCTGCAGCACCTGCCCCCCAGAAGGAAGTAAGTAGACCCCATGTCTCGCGTGCTGACGTGCAGAAACTCCCTCACAATTTACGAGAAGCCATAAGCTCGACACTGGAGGAGGTGATTGAGATCGAGAATCCTAATATTAGAAGTTTCATCTTCAACAAGGTGCGGGCAGTCTTCGCCAAGGAAGATGTACACTATAGCGTTCTGGTGGAAATAGCCAGACGGTTGAAGTGCGACGTGATAACCCCCAGACCATCAGTTTTCAAATCAGACGGGGTGTTCAAGACCAACATGAGACACTCGCTCTCGCTAGGAAGCAAGACCGTGAACCTCAGTCGTATCACTGATCTCGAGGATAAGAAACAGCAACTGAAGGATGAACTACCACCGCTCAATCTACGGAAGCAGGAGATGCTCGAGGAGATCAATCTCCTCTCGACACAGCAGGTCGATCTGACGAATAAATGGTCAAGAATTAATTCAGAGATACAGAGAGTACTCCAAATGAATCCTAGAACACTGCTTATTGCCATCAAGACCACCGAGGCGGATCTGAGTGACATCATGAAGCAGATTGAAGAGACGGAGAGAAGAAAGAGCGAAATTGAGACAGAGCTGCAGTCACTCACTAAGGACGAACTTGTCAGGGAACTGGAGGAACTGGAGAGGAAGAAGGTGGAGTTAGGAGAGACGATGACCCAGCTCAACCGAGAATTGATCCTCATTGACTCACGTATCGAGCAGATGGAGCAGGAGATCTCGAATGTACAATCGAGCTATCATAATTTGGAGGAGGTATTGGTTGACCTTGAACAGAAAATAACAAAGGCACTCTCCTACCTCCCTAAGGAGAGGCCAGAACATATCCCCTCTGCTTCTGAAATCAGGGGTGGTATCCTTGAGATACAGACGAGGATACAGTACATCAAGGCTACCCAGGCAGATGTGATGGAGTTTCACAGGTTGTCAGCAATGTTGTCTGAAATCGAAGAGTCACAGGAGGATCTCGAGAGGACACTTCAAGAGACCTTGGATCTGCTGGAGGAGCACAAATCCCATTGGATCAATTCTGTGAAGGAGACAGCCCAATCTCTGCAGGATATGGCTAATTACCTCCTCTCACCGAGGATGGTGGTGAAGATAACCGTGAAGAATTCTCTCGATTTCAAGAGAATTGGGTTAGAAATTCTATTCACAGACGGTGTGAAGTCTATGAAACGATTCCAGTCAAGCTCGGGTGGTGAAAGGTCCATGATCACACTGGCACTCTTTCTCTCACTCCACACGTTGAGGTTAACTTCTCCGATACACATCATCGATGAGTTCTCGCAGAGATTGGATGAAGAGAATCGAGGGCATGCACTCATCATGGTCAATAGGGTATTAGAGAAGATCGAAGAATTCCAGTTGACAAGGTACGGTGAAGTACTTGTGAAGCCCCAGATCTTCCTCATCGCACCGACGGTTACTGGCAGTCACATCCCAAGCGAAGTTGATTTGACCTATCTCCTCAAAATCAAGAAGATTGCCACGTAAGCTTTATGAAAGCCCTCAATAATCGAGACATGTGGACGATATCATCTTCACACAGATAGGTCTCGGTGCTGAAGTTTGGGATCGAGAGATTATGGAATTCTATGGAGATTATTTGGAAAGTGCAAGAGAGATGATCTCCAAAGAATACGCCAAGTACGTCCACATCCTCTTTACTAACCCTCTGTTCAGATCAAATGCCTCTGTTAGCCTCTCCCAGTCAACGAAGATGACACTCCCCACCGTATTTCGAAGAACAGTCTATAAATGGAGCTTGTTCAAGGACCACCTCGCCCTGAATCAATTGGAACGGTCGAAGAGCCGTCCAAGCTCAATTCCAGAGGAGAGGTTGCAGGAGATCAAGGAAGACATGCGAAGGATTACCGAGAGAGGAGAGATCGCCAACAAGGACGTGAACTTCGATATCCTCTTCGATACAGGTCGCTCACCCCCGACGATAGAAGAGCTTAATGCATTTATCATGGAAGCCGTAGAACAGCGGAAGACAAAGCCGAGCATATCGGACAATGTTGACAAGCTGATCGCAAAATCAAGAGAATTCGCGGAGGTTCTCCATGGTGATCCAGACCTCATTGTTGTCCCAGAAGAACACCATGAAGACGATGTCCACCAAGAAATTGTTGTGGACGAAGGAGGGGAAGAGGGATCAATCTTCAGTACTCTCAATCACCTCAGAAAGCTGACAAGTGAAAGACGGACCCCAGTTGGCTCGTCAGAACTTCAGGCAGAGATGAGAGATTATTATGACGGTAACATGCGAATAGTTCACGGAAGATTGGAGAATCTACCAAGACCTTTCGGTACGTATAACCCACTGTATGAGCCCTATACCGAGGTGGAAGAAGAGGAGGACTGGGAAGAAGATGATATGCTTGACTACAGGGTTGTCCCAGAACTTCGTGGGTACTTCGACATCCCCATAGAGATGGTCAAAGTCCACACGCAGATCAGACCAAGGATGTTTCCCCTGAAATTAAGCCCTGAGCTTGAGGTCATGATGAACGAAGATGGCGATATTGACCTCTACTTTCCTGTAGAAAACATTGAGGAAGCTCATGAAGTCCTCAAGCAGCTTGCCCTCATTGATGTACTCTTCAGTCCGCTCGTTAGAACTAGCTTTATCAGCAACATTACCCAAGCAGCGGATTTCTACTACCAGACCATCATGAAGGTTCTGTACGCTATACAGAAGGCAGGGATAGCGAAATACCTACGGAGGACGTCAATCCCGAGGATACTAGAGTCAGTAATCTACCTCCCCGACGACGAGGTCCACGACTACCATTTCATCCTAGACATATTCCAGAGTGTCTGTTCAATAGCTGCATCCGCAGTTCTCATGGACATACCCATCGAAAAGGTCATACCTATCGAGGAGATAGCAGTGATCTTTGAAATCGACCTCTTTCCATTCGTCAGCGAGATCCAGACCAATCACTTTCTCTCATTTCTTCTTCGAATTCAGTCAAATTTAGTCGAGCAGATGCCAGAAGAGAGAACTGCTGCTATGGATTTGTGGGAACTGATAAAGTATCGACGGGTTTCTGCTAAGCTTGTGGATATTAAAAATGCCTATACCTATGGTCGGAATATCCAACGCCTTACTCTCCCACATCCCCTTAGTTTCTTCAGAATGGAGCTGGATAACTCTATCCCACGGATTACACCGAAGGTTGTCGAGGAATGGTGGGAGCAGTATGGGCAGAAATCCGAATTCTCAAGTGCGGAGGTACAGAGTGATGTCTCCTATCACTACTGGGAAAAATTCGCACTGCCTGAATTCTTCTTCATCGAGAATGATGTCATGAGCAAGATTAAGGGAGAGGTTGTCGCGGTATACCCAGACGAAATCATCCTAAGATTTCTCCCACAGTTTCAGAACCTATTCGATGAGAAGGTATCAATCATCCATCCATCAGAGATCGTAATGTACACGAGGGACAAAGATGTAGAGACTTTCTTACCACTCGATCAGACCAATCTCTTCCCCAACTTCGGGAGTGGTGGGAGGAATAAAATGGTCCATATCCGCCCTGTGTTTGTACCGAGAACATCCCGTCTTCTCCCACCAGTAAGCCTCCGGATGAAAAATAGCGAAGGTTTAGTCACAAAGCTCCTCCATATCCTCCAGTCGACTGAAATCAAGTTCCTAAGCAAGGGATCAAGCTACCTCTTCACATTTATCGGAATCAAATCAAGGGAATTGAGGGTGAGTATCAAGATTTGGGAAAGGGAGAGTGCAATACACTATAAAGACATAGGAGGTCTAATGATTTACATGTCTCAAATTTTTAGTATACTTGATAAAGAAGGAATAGAAATATACTAGCTTCATAACCTAAGAGCACCTACCTGAAAAAATTGAGTGCGGTCAAAGGAATACGTTTCATCGAGATCTTGAAGGATCCTAGGATGCCAGCCT
Organism: Candidatus Heimdallarchaeota archaeon; assembly: GCA_027077875.1. Lineage (GTDB taxonomy): Archaea > Asgardarchaeota > Heimdallarchaeia > Heimdallarchaeales > Kariarchaeaceae > S139-21. The sequence continues at coordinate 5,315 of JALWRB010000495.1, read as the reverse complement.
CACTGTGAACTACGGAGAGCGCAACACAACCCTTGTCCTTCTAGGTAGGGAATCGTCCCGCTGAAGCACATATGATTCACAAGATATGTAAGTGATATATTCTCACTGTTTCTCGTTACCCCTGTAGAAGAGGATGTCGACCTTTTCTTCTGTGATCAGACCACCAGTCAACTCCCCGTCTTCCATAACTTCACAGATGAGCCCCTTAAGATGATCGATCTTCTCCTGCAGATCGACAATCTCTATGAGGATTGGAAGATCGGTTGAGAAACGCAGGATGGAAGTAGAGTGAATAACACTTGTCTTCCCAAAACCCGCCATTCCTCGGAATATTGTTGATCCTGCAATTCCCTCCTTCTTGGCAAGTTCTAGGATGTACTTGTATAGGGGTTTTCCTCCGTACTTGTCTGATTCTCCAATGTAAATCTTTAGTAGTTTTCCCTGTTTCTTCTCCATCATTTCACCGCCAGTATAGTGACCCTACCGAGGTATATTGCCAGCAGTCCAAGAAAAACGTTGGCGAGGATGTTCAGTCCTGCGTAAAGATATTGGTTATTTTGTAGCAGTTTGAAGGTCTCGTAATTAAAACTGGACATCGTGGTAAATGACCCCATTATTCCGATGGCAAGAAATATTCTCCAGTAAGGTGTGAAGAGGTTCTTCTCCTCCACACCGAACATGATGACACTGATCATATACGAACCGAGGACGTTCACTGTGAGTGTCCCCATGGGGAACTCGGGAAAGCTTGATTGCACCCAACCACCGATGAGGTAACGTAGCACAGCTCCAATGAATCCACCGAGACCGATAAGTAGCAACTCGATCACAGACCTGATTCGGATTGAGGACTTATACGCCCTATGGTAGGTATCTGCTTACCAACGATTTTATGTGAGAAGGTCGAGAGGGGATTGTATGCGAACTGAGCACATAATCCACGAGACGGATGCCAGATCACTGGGGAGTCTTGATATCCCCCAGGTCCATCTCGTGGTTACCTCTCCACCCTATCCCATGATCGAGATGTGGGACGAGGTCTTCATGAAGATGAACGGAGAGATTGTCCTTAGCCGTCCTATTGAAGCCTTTGAACTTATGAACAGGGAGCTGGACAAGGTGTGGGAGGGAGTGGACAAGCACCTGATTGAAGGAGGTATAGTCTGTGTCAACATTGGGAATGCCACCCGTTCGGTTAATGGGAGTTTCTCGATGTTCCCCTCAAACGTCAGGATCACCCAGAAGTTCATGGATATGGGGTACACAGTCCTTCCTGAGATAATCTGGAGAAAGCAGTCGACCGCGCCGAATAAATTCATGGGATCGGGTATGCTTCCGCCCAATGCCTACATCACACAGGAACACGAGTATATCCTCATTTTCCGCAAGGGAGGGATGAGACAGGATCTAAAGACGATGGTAGATTTGAGGAGATCCAGCGCATATTTCTGGGAGGAGAGAAACATCTGGTTCTCTGATCTGTGGCAGATGACAGGGTCGAGACAGAAACTGAAGAACGCTTCCAGAGAAAGATCGGCAGCCTTCCCCTTCGAGCTCCCATTCAGGTTGATAAACATGTTTTCCATCAAGGGTGATCGTGTACTCGATCCGTTCATGGGAACTGGCACAACATCCTTGGCAGCACTGGCGAGCTGCCGCTCGAGTATAGGGATAGAGCTCTCATCGGACTTGGTGGGAATAACAGTAGATCGCATTCAGAACTCGGTGGAGGAAGTACAGCGGATTAGAGCTGCACGGTTGGACAAACACCGAAAATTTGTAGAGACCCGGCAACAGACCAAAGAGATCAAGCATGTTGCCGAGTTTCACAAAATGCCCGTTGTCACCAATCAGGAGAGAATGATCTGGATCGACGAACTGGAGGAAGTCTCAAAGATTCAGGACTCCCCCGTAATCATTGAAGCTACCTATAAGTGAGATTTACTTCAAAATGAGCGACTCGTCTCCGACATCGTAGTATTCGATCATTATAGGTCTTTAGGATATTTACGAATACTTTTGTTTCCCGATAATATTGGAGAGTCGTGATTGAACCTATAGTGCTGGTTTTCATAGCCCTTGTCACCATTGTGATCGGGGCATTCAGTATAATTGCAGGACTTGGTGGAGGGATTCTTACCTCCTCAGTACTCATCATCTTCTTCAATATCCCAGTAAAAACCGTGACAAGTTCGGTCCTGATTAGCATAACCGTTCCAGCGTTTATTGGATCTATCGCGGCTTTCAAGAGAAAAGAGGTCGATGTCAAACTTGCGGTACTCACCGAGCTCCCAGTCGCGATCGGCGCCTTCCTCGGAGCAAAAACTTCTGTCATTATTCCCGAGATCGTGATACACCTACTTTTCACCATCCTCACTATGTTTCTAGGTTGGATGATGCTGTTTAGAGGGTACAGAGGGAAGAATGAGATCAGTGACTTCTGGAAATGGGCGGGTAAGATCCCACCTGTAGTTCGGATGGGGGCGAAGGACGTGGAGTATAACATCTCACTGACAGTCCTCACCGTCCTTGGACTCGTGATAGGATTTGTCTCAAGTCTTCTCGGAATAGGAGGAGGTTGGATTAAGACTCCCCTTCTCATCGGTGGATTCGGAGTCCCCGCCGTCGTCGCGACAGGGACAGCCATGCCCATGCTTGTAGTCACTGCTCTAGTTGGAGGTTTGACCTATCTCACCAACGGTCTTGCTGACCTACAGCTCAGTGGTGCAGTTGCGGTAGGATTAGGATTGGGTGCCGTTTTCGGAAACTACCTCAAACCAAAGTTAAAAGGTACCCACATCACAATGGCTTTAGGGGTTATCCTCATTGCCACATCTATTCTGTTCATCTTCAGAGTCTTCATCACAAGCTAGAAAAGTTTTCAAATCGAGTTATAGCTTTGAAATCAACTATCAGGCTATGTGATAATTATAACTAAAAACCAGTAAAAAGTTCTCTGACCATGCAATTGATGGGATCAAGGGTTGCAAGATCCTGTTTGTTAAGAAGGATCGAGATGGAAATAACCTCTAGGAGTATATCCGGAACTAGGTTGAATTGATAGACATGCTCGCAGCAAGAAATTACTTCTTATTCTCAAAACTGGAAGGAAAGACTTTCATTCTCTTACCTGTTTCAGCCAAGTATGTCGATGGGATCCTATATACGATTAAATGGCACCTCGACATAGAGAGTGACAAATGAGAAATCGACACTAGATACTTTAAAATAATAACCAAAAGTCTTTATGCAATTCGTTACTAGTAAGGTGATCATTCACCTTGTAACTTTATATATAATTGAACATGATTAATCAATATGGGAAAGAAAGGACTGGTGCTTGTCGTGATCATAAGTTTGATTGCTTCAGGGCTATTCATCGGATTCTTCAGGACAGTGGATAATAGATACAAGGAGATTCCCTACAATTTCGACCTTTCTGGAGATAATGAGAGGATTGCGTGGGCAGCATGGGGCTATCTCTATATCTATGATTATAGATCTGGAGAGACAATCCTAAAGACCAAGTCATCATTAAGAAATGTAGATTCTCTGAGTTGGTCTCCTGACTCCAAGTACTTGGCTGTTTATGAGAAAACAGATCATAAGGGTTTAGTAAGTGTGTATGAGACCACAACTGCTGCATTAGTGTCATCCACTTCTTTCGAATTTCAAGATGGGGAAACGTCCTATGGTTCAAGAGAGAGTTACCTTCAATGGTCGCAGGATGGGAGATATCTATTCTCAGAGATCAACAGGGTGCAGCCGGATCTCAAGGGAGACAGTGCGTCAGAGGATGAGTACGAGGATCTCGTCGTCTTCAATACCTCATCGTGGGAAATCGTCTGGAAGAACAAAGTGAGGGTGGGAAACGGATATTCGTACGCGATGTTATCCGGTGACGGATCGAGAATATTCTACATAACAGGTGGAGATGAGTACGGGACGCCAGTGACTGAGATATTCAACAAGGAGGATAATTCTAGCGAAATACTTCACGGAATTTCTAAGATTCTCTGGACAAATTCAAGTACAGCATTAATGTACAGGTACGGTGCAGATCAAGAAGATGCAGCATTTCTCTGGTATGATCTTGAACAGAACAGATTCGCGGTTAACATCACAGCTGATCTCTATCCGGGAATAGTGAACTACGATGGATCATTGATTACTATTGAGACATCTTACGAGAAGAATCCGATCTACTCAATTGCGTCGCAGGAAGTAGTGTACAATATTACCCATGTCTACCAGAAGAAATTTGGTTATTCTGCATGGACTCCTGAAGATGGTCCTATCTCTCTGTTTCACCAATGGGGAAGATACAGTAACGTTATAGCCTACAGCAACTACTACGAGGACAGAGACTACTACGAGCTAGAGGTCTTTGACATGGATACATACGAGGTTCTTGGCATCATTCCAGAGATGCCAGTTTTCTTTAATTGAGCTAGTGAAAGGACATCGAAAAAAGTCGGCTTTCGCTGAAATGAGGGGATCTGCAGATCTCAAAAGTTGCACCCATTAATAACAGATTGAATGGCCAAAAGTTACCAGAATTCTATTTAAGATAAAAGCACACTCTGAAAATAAGTGTGATTCACTAGAATCTGGATAGAGAGACCATAAGGCAAAATTGCGGAGAATATGAAGATGTGATAACTAGTAGGTGCATAATGAGTGTCCCCAATCCCAAAGAGTACTAGTAGCACAGCGATCTTAGGGCTTCTGACCATCTCAAGAGTAGGATTGATGACCCCTCAGTTCTTTCCCCGATTGTTGATAGACGCCATCCGTAGAAAACGATAGCAAATGAAGAGAGTAATGATAATGCGGTTATGTAATTGAGGAGGTATTTCTCCCTCAAGATCAAGGAAGATAGTAACAAGAAGAGAAAGGGTTAACATCAAATATCCTACTATCTTCTGGAGATATACGTTAAGTTTTGGAATGTCAAAGAGAATTAGGACAACGAAAAAGAAATTCACGATGTAAATATTGTAGAAGAAGTTCGGCACATACGAGGGTAAATTGAAATTCGTACGCAGGAAGTCCAAGTAGGGATAATCCCTAATCATGTACAAATGAAAAGCAGTGAAGAACATCGCGAAAGCCCTTGCTTCTTTGTTTGAGGAAACCACACTACTATTTGCATTCATTCAATCTACTTCTAAATTCGTATCAGACATACCCTTAGCCGAATCCCTCTTTGTTTGGATAGCCACCCATCGTAGATACCAGAAACACGAGAAGAGCAAAGATGCAATGAGTATCTGTGATCCCCGGTATACCCTCTGGTAGAGCAAATCTCCTCC
>JALWRB010000494.1 GCA_027077875.1 Candidatus Heimdallarchaeota archaeon | reverse complement strand
GAGGACGAGATCCTTGAAGCCGTGGACAGCGCACTGATGGGGATGTGAGAGAGATGCAGGACTTTTCATGGGAACCATGGATAGAGGACATGCGCAGGATCGAGGATTCGCTCAATGACCTCCTAGCCGTATATGAGGAGGATCCAAGTAACAAGGAGATCAGCCATAAACTAAAATTAGAACTCCATTCCATGAAAGGTCTGATGGATGCAGTTGGATTTAACACAGCCACAGAGACCGTCGTGGAGATAGAAGAGATCGTGCACTCTCGTGGAGATGAGGTAGATGAAGACCTGATGGAGATTATCATGGAAACGAGGGACAAGATAAATGTCCTTCTCCGTATCCTTGAATCAGGAGAGGATCTCTCAGTCTCAGAGATTGACAAGAAGATAGGATTCGAATCCCTCCTTCTCAAAGCAGGGAGGAAGCTGACACTCGAGATTGAGATTGATGAAAAGCGGAGTATGATGTCCTCAAGGGCACTGAGTATCATCAACAGCATCAAAAAAATAGCAGTTATCGAGTCGACGACTCCATCAAATGATGACCTACTCTCCGACGCTAAGTTCGACATCCTCAAGGTGGAAATTACTACTCATGAAGGGAAGGACGAGGTCAAAGAGCAGGTAGAGAATATTCAGAAAGTGAGAAGTGTCACAGTCTACGCTTCTGAAGAGGCAGAAACCACTTCGGGGGAGGAGGAATTATATCTTAGAGTCAAGCTCAGAGATGTTCGGGAAATAGGTGATGACCTCACAATTCTTACAGGTCAACTTAGCCAGTTGGAATCAGACCTCAGCCCAAAGGGGATGGACGTCTTGAATTCCATCTACAACAGTATTGAGAACATCCAAGACGACCTGAGGAGATTGAGGAGTGTCCCACTTATCCAGATCTTCTCGGGACTTCCAGGAATGGTCGGCAGGATCGCAAAGCAGGAGAAGAAACTGGTGGAGTTCTCTATGCAGGGAAGGTTTATTCGCGTTGACAAACTCATTGCCAACAATATTCTCGAACCCATCACACAAATCATTAGAAACGCTGTCAGTCATGGAATCGAGCCAAGAAATGATCGACGTAAACTAAAGAAGAACCCGATAGGGTTAATCACTCTGACAGCCTCTGAGATAAGGGATAAGGTCATCATTAAGATCACGGATGATGGAGCAGGTATAGATGTCAATCATCTGAAGAAGAGAGCTAAAGAGCTGAAAATATCAGTCCCCAAGGACAATCCCTTTGACATTATTTTCGAGAATAGGTTCACCACAGGTGGAGAAGACGCATCAATCTCAGGTCGAGGAATTGGTCTATACACCGCGAAAAAGAGAATCCAGATGATCGGAGGAACGGTATCTGTAAAATCTGAACAAGGCAAGGGCACGACGTTCACCCTGGAGATTCCCAACACGGATTCACTTTTGAAGTCGGTGATTGTGAGAAGTGGAGACATGAAATTCGCGGTCTCGACTTACGATATCGAGCATCTTGAGGTCATGACCGAGGTGGGTGAGTTCTACCATTTCATAGACCGTGATATCCCCGTGGTCAGGATCTCGGATATTTTAAGTACTAAGGAGGACAAACTACCACAGCAGATCATTCTTGTCTGCAGAGGTAGTTCGTCATACTACGCATTAGTGGTTGATGAAGTTCTTGATGAGAGGCTCGCCAGTATTAGACCTCTGAATCCATTATTGAGTAACCTAAAGCTATTCGACGGGACATTATTCGACGAGAACCAAGAACCAATCTTAGTTCTAAACACGTCGGCACTGGTATAGGAGGACAGAAGATGACATTCACAAAGAAAGATATTGAAGCATTCAAAGAACTTGGAAACGTGGGGGCAGGTCATTCTGCAATCGCTCTGACCAAGTTTCTCAAGAGAGAGGTAGACATGAGTGTTCCGTACGTGAGGGCAGGATCTATCAAAGAAATCCTTGATAACTCTGGTATTGAACCAGATGAGATGGTAGGATACGAGATCATAGATATCAACAAACCAGTGAAGTACAGGTTGACGGTAATTATGAAGGTAGATGTCATCCTAAACCTCATCAAGCTAATGTCGGAGACAACCAAGGACATGATTGTGTCTATTGACGATCTAACACAGATGCAACGGTCACTCATCCAAGAAATTGGATCTACCATCATGCTCAGGTACATTGCTGCGATAAATAAGATGATGAAGGTCGACTCAGTACCTCATGATTCACCCACACTCAAACTTAGAACATTCAAGGAAACTGTCAATGAAATTGGATTCAAGGATATGAAAGGTGAAACCGTCTTCGTGCAGCTTGATCTCTTCACAGAGCAGAAAAAATTTGAGGCAGTCTTATTTATTCAACCCAGTCCAGAGTCTTTGGATAGATATAGAGAGGCATTTCACCTTAGTTGAAACGACTCTCTGAATTACCACTGTATGGGCTTCGGGAAAAGTATTGAGGAATACGAAGCCTTCTTGTACTTAGTTTTCAGTCTTTAACAATACCAGGTCGGTCAATCTGGAAGAACCCTTCCTTCTCCATGATCAGAATAATGTACAACTGGTGGATGTAATTCTTCGCATTGAGGTTGAGGAGATGAGATACAGAGGGTGCTTTCATTTCCTCAAGAATTTGTAAATAGGTATCAACGATTTGAAAATCATCACTTCGGAGCACGTGGGAGAGTCTCTCTTTGA
>JALWRB010000493.1 GCA_027077875.1 Candidatus Heimdallarchaeota archaeon | reverse complement strand
TCATGGTACCCTGCGATGCAGCGGGGAAGGTCATGATGTTTCCAACAGCACCCATGACCACGTCAACAATTCGGGAACTAGTCTCGGTATTCGCGCTTGATGTAGCCGCAGAGGGCGAGGGGTTCACAACAGTACCTTGCTCTGCAATGATCGTCATGGGTCTGAAACAGCCCTCGTTCGTCGGGACATCTCTTCCCGTCATTAGTCGTAGGACGTACGCGCATGCAGCTGTGGTTATAGAGAGCGGAGCATTGACATTTCCGATCCTCTGAGTATCTGTACCCGTGAAATCAAAGGTGATTCCACCTCCCCTGATTGTCACCTTGCATTCAATCTTTACAGGCTCCTGGGTCACCCCATCTGAATCCAGATAATCCGTGAAACTAGCCGTACCCTCGGGAAGAGAAGAGAGTTTCTCCCTCGTCCCTGCTTCTGATTTCCTCAAGAGCTCGTCTTGCAAGGTAGTAAAGTCCCAGTCCTCCTCGCTTAGAAGAGCGCTCAATCTTTGTACTCCTAGAAGGAGTGAGGAGTACTGCGCCCGCAGATCACCTCTCCTCTCGTCAGGTGTACGGACATTCTCGAGGATTAGATTCATGATATCGGAGTTCTCCTCTCCCTGCGAGTAGAGCCGGATCGGTGGAATGATTAGGCCCTCTTGGTATATCTCGGTGGAATCGGGAGGGAGTGAACCTGGGACCATCCCTCCGACATCTGCATGGTGGGCCCTGTTAGCGACGATGTACCTCAGTTTCCCGTCAGCAAACACCGGTGAGAGCAGTGTGATATCTGGGAGGTGTGTACCCCCGAACTCTGCTCGGGGTGAGTTGACGATAATGGCATCTCCCTCTCTCCACCTGCCACGGTACTTCTCAAGGATGGGTTTGGCTACGAAACCCATGCTCCCTAAGTGTACAGGTATGGCCTCTGCTTGTGCGATGAGCCGTGCCTTGTCGTCGAATATGGCGCAGGAGAAATCCGCTCTCTCCTTGATATTGGGGGAATACGAAGACTTCCTAAGAACAACACTCATCTGCTCCGCAATGTTCTCCAGCCTATTCTGTAGGACTGTCACGAGTATGGGGTCACTCATTTCAACACCTCCAGAGTGAGGAAGCCCTGTGAGTTCTGCTTGGCCTTCCATCCCTGCGGTACCCACGTCGTGGTATCGAGCTGGTCGATGACCAGCGGTCCCTGTAGGGTAGATAACCCGATGCAGTCTCTGGTGTAGACAGGTACACTTCCGACACCCTGTACCTGCCGGTGGGTGTAGGGTTCAGGCTCCTCGTCCTTAATCTCGGTCATCCTCGGTGTCTTGTGGGGAACCTCAAGGACCACCCTTGCCGTCACCAACTCCATAGGCTCATTTTCCGCTGCGAATCCGTACATCTCCCTGTGTCTGTCAAGGAACGACTTCTTCAGGAGGTCAAGGTCGCTGTCCCACGGCACAGTGATCTCGTAGGACTGCCCCCTGAATCTCACATCCATGAGCATGTGCAGGAAGACCTCCCCGACTATACCATCGTCCTCTACCTGTCTTCTTGCCTCTGCTTCGAGCTTATCGAGAATTTCCTCGACATCCCCGACACGAACTTCAGCGAGTTCCTTCACAATTCCCCTGCTGACGTCGTACCTATAGTCCGCGGAGAGTAGTCCGACAGCCGACCACGTTCCAGGGAACGGGGGGATGATCACTGTTGTAATCCCTAGGAGCTCAGCGAGTTCAGCTGCGTGGAGAGGACCTGCTCCTCCGAATGCAACGAGGGCATGTTTCCTCGGATCAACACCCCTGTCTGTGGAGACATTGCGCAGGGCAGCGGCGATGTTCTCGTGGAACACCCTCCTGATACCTACTATGGTCTCTTCTATGCCAGTTCCCAACTGCTCCCCTACCCTTTGCAGTGCCTCCAGCGCTCTCTCCTTGCTCATAGTCAGGATACCCCCAGCAAGGTTCGTCCCGAGTATTCCGTATGCAAGGTTAGCGTCGGTAACAGTTGCTTCTTGACCTCCCATGTCGTAAGCAGCGGGGCCGGGTCTACCTGCTGCACTCTCTGGCCCCACCCTCAGAAGTCCTGCTTTAACTCGAGCGATAGAACCGCCCCCTGCTCCGATCGTCTTCACATCGACCGACTCGACGCCTATGGGCAGACCCCCGATCTCCATGCTCCTGTGGGTAACCACCCTTCCCCCCGAGATCTGGGCAACATCTGTGGATGTCCCTCCGATGTCCACGGATATGATGTCCCCGATACCTGTGACCTCCGCCGTCATCTGCGCAGCAAGTATACCTCCCGCTAGCCCTGACACAAGAGTCTCCACTGGCTTTCTCAACAATCCGTCTGGGGTAGCAAGACCCCCCGAGGACTTCATGACTGCTAGCAGCTCCGTCCTCCCCTCCATACTGGAGACGAGGTTCGAGAGGTAGCGTCCCATCAGAGGTTTGACATATGCATCCATGACCGTGGTCGAGAACCTCTCATACTCACGGTACTCAGGAAGTACCTCGTAGGAGGTGGAGATGGAGAGTCTGGGGTACCTGTGTTCCAGTACCTCTCTCACCTCCAACTCATGTCTTGGGTTGAAAAAACTGAACAGGAAGCAGACTGCGATGGACTCGGTCCCCTCTGGAAGTTCCATCCGCTCGATCTCTCTCAGGTCAAGAGGTATCTCAACTGAAGCGTCAGCCAGAACCCGCTCCTC
>JALWRB010000492.1 GCA_027077875.1 Candidatus Heimdallarchaeota archaeon | reverse complement strand
GAACTGTGTCTTCTGCATTAGAGGACAATGCACGGATCACATTCATTGTCTACTTGGTATTGTCCCCGTTCACAGAGTACTTCGCCATTTACAGTCTGATGGAACGCGAGGGGTTGATTAGTAGTCGTCCCATTATCGATACACTCAGTCTAACTACTCTGTTCATGACGGGCGCAGTGATCGCGGCTATAGTGTACGGAATACTTCTTGTGCTCCTCTCAAGGGTATTTGACAAGGACAATAGTGGCTTCATCAAGACTATGGGGTGGCTTTTCATCATATTTGGAATTCCTCTGGTTCCCCTCATTGCGAGCTCGGGTGTGGCAGCAGTGTTCTTCTTGGTATACTACGTGAATATGGGGGGGGGAAAACTAGTACATGATCGTATCGTAGACCCCCAGTAGGGATACCTGCACAGATGTGTTTGAGTCCTTCCAGACATTTTCTGTTCGCAAAGGCCGTGTTTCAGGATAGTGCATTCAGCTGCTCGGAGTCCTCTTTTAACCAGTTAGAATGTTGAACTCGGTCTTTTCTCTAGAGCATGGGGCGTGAGGGTTCACTGTTGACTGGGGGGCTCTAGTCCAATGAATATCGTTCGAGAGAACCAGTTGTCATTAACCTCCCAACCTTTATATTCTCACCCATTCCCGATTTGGTATACATGCTGTCTTTCAATATGATGGACTATGGGGTGTGTGTCACCCTCGGAGGGGATATCATTGATTTCAAGAAGTATCCCGGCAACGACATGTGCAATTATGACAGCTCGGACATCTTTGGTGTCCTTCATCTGCTGAGCAAGTCTCTCGTTCAGAATGTAGAAGGGGGAATTCTCCCCCTCGTCCAGTTCGTCCTCGACAACACGGTGTACTTGTCGGGGGATGAGTCAACGGAGAGCTCGAAAGAGTGGGTCATCCTGCAGTGGGGTCTTGGACGGTACCCCACGCTCCGCATTGACCTAGAGGTAGGCGGTTGTGACCTTCTCGGGGTTTCTGCGACCTACACGACATCCCGTGGTGAGGATTTCGTCTTACATGATGTGCCGCTTGTGCAACTCTTCCACTATACCATGTACAGTATGATCTACCCTCGGTTCTGGAAGATCCAGTGGATGGATGGGGGTGTGGACTACGATGACACAGACCCAGTGAGGGAGAGGCTCGTGCATCGCTACATGGAATATGTCTTAGAGATGCTGGATGGGTGCAGGCACATCGAGCTCCTCATGAATGGAGGTGCGCTGTTCTATGTTCCACTGATTCACCATCCATCCGTGGCGGAGTTCTTCGACAATGTCCCGGGGATCATTACCTCGCAGAGCACTGTTGTGCAAGCCCATCTGTACTACCTTGCCCACCTCCTCTACCATTTTGACTGTGATCCATTCATTGACATCGGTGCGATTCAGAAACAAGGTATACACTACAAGTTCGAGGACATGGGTTTCTACTAGTGTCTAGAGAATCGTGCCACTTGGTGGAAACTCTACAAGTTCTTTATGCACAACGGTGGTTTGCACTGATCTTTCAAGAACGGATTTAATTACTGCCTCCTATGAAACTACCACGGGGTTTGATATCTCCATGAAGGTGTCACCTCGATATATTTTTATATACTTCTTCCTCTGCTTCAAGTGTGGACGACGAAAAACCTTTACGAAGATTCTTCCTCCTCCAAGCCATAATGCACATTTCCATGCAGATTACTGTCTACCTGAATCTGGACAACGTAAAATTACAACTAGATGGTAATTATGAACCACCTACCTGGGTTTCCCTGACCATAGTTATCGCCTTAGTAACTGGTAGTGCAAGTCTCTATCTCCTCGTGCTGTCATACCGTGAACTTGAGGCAGTTGGATTGGTGACAAGCCGTGGGGTCAGGATTACCTACCTTGTGGGATCGCTTGCAACGGAGTACTATGTAGTACCCAGTTACCTCGAGCAGTTCTTCTACGAGAAAGGGATCGAGATATATGTACCAACAGGTATGGTGGGCTTAGTTGCAATATTCTCCGCACCTGTCTACGGAATTCTTCTCTTGACAATCTCTCGACAGATAACGGGTAAGGCCAAGACCGTGCTCTCCCTGTTGGGTGCGGCTTTTATCCTGTCTATTATAGTGCTCTACCCCTATTTTGTCTCTTCCGGTGTTTCTGCTGTTGTCTTCTTCCTTCTTGCTTACTTGTCAAAGAGCACATTGGTAAGCTCAGAGGTGGGTGGGCTCTACCCTGATGGAACTAGTGTATAGTGCTCCTAGGTTTCTAAACTGGTTATTTCAGCTATGCCAAGGGTGAGGACACTGTCATGAAAAATTTTATCCTCATTGATATAAATATTCTCGGGACCATAATAGTTCAATGAAGAGACTTCTGATAATTCTGCTCTTGATCCTTCCAACAGTTCATCGGTCAACGGCCTGCACATACTACGATGATCCCGAGACGAGTGATCTCCTTACCTACGCTGTCTATAGTAGCAACGGAGACTACGTCACCACATTCGAGACCGGTATCGAGATAAATCCCTGTGGTGAGTACAACATCCTTGACCGGGTGGAGAACAACAAAGTAGCCATGGACATTGACGGAACGACCCAAATTTATGACCTTACGGGGTTGAAACCAGGGGGTTCTATCAATTCTTTGACAGTGGTTGAAGAACTTCCATTCGCCTACGGTGGCGACTGGACTGGTGGGTCGGAGTACCTCCACAGCTACAACGGAAGCACTGCCTCTCTGAAGTACGACGTATTCCCGGACCCTCTAGTCGTTGTGGACAATGTCAGTACTGGGGACCAACTCTTCAACATCTCGGTGATCAGTGTTTTCGCTCTCCAGAGTAACTACTCATTCGTTGACTTCGAGTACTCCAACGAGTATAACACGAGCGACGGTTCGGTTGTGAGCAAGCTCCGTCCGAGTATTATCTCGCAAAGCAGTTACGGTGAGGATATCCTTCTCTTCTTCTCCGTTACAAACAACACAGATGTCTATGGCTCGGACGGGGTAGTCATTGAGTCGATTACAGAGGTGGTGCCTGTTGTAGCAACTGTCTCGTTGATCTCAGGAGGGGTTAAGTTCATTCATTCACCTGCTCTCTCAGAGATCAAACAGGAGGTCGGGCTTCTTAACTCATTCTATAGAATGACTATGGGTGACAGCGAGATATGCATGATGAATTATACCACCTCAAGGGACAGCATGGAGGGCGAGTGGGTTCGGTCGGATACCGATATCTGGAAGATCACCTCGTCAAATAGTACCCGCTTGCTCAGTGTGCCCTATGTCGTCGGACAGATACAGGCTGGCTTCGGAAGGGTGGTGACCTTCGAGTACGGTGATGAGATCACAATGCGCATTTACAATGAAACTGGGGATATCACTATGAGTCGAACTATTGACTATGGCAATGCGGTGGTTCTGAAGGACTTCATCGTCGTAAGCTACATCTTAAGGTATACAGCAGTAACCCTCCATGGAGATAGTGGATCGTATGGATCGTATACTCCCGAGGACGAGACAAGCGTATCAATTGTAGTCCTCTCTTTCCCCACCTTGCTCATACCGCTCTCCCTCGCTGTGGTCGTATGGTGCCGTAAGCGGTATTCACATTGATCCTCACCTCTGGTCGTATCGGGGTACAACTCCGAGATACTACCTTTTGAACATGAGTTTGGCCTTATTTGACTGAAACATTATACGACGTATGATTCTTAAGCCCCCACCGATTCAGAAATTCGATGCTATGGGGGAGTATCTAATTATCATGAAACTTCACGAATGTCATTGAATCTTACCAGATCCCAATTTCCAGACCTGAACGAAATAGCAGCACTCAGCGATCTCTGGATCTTCGGGATGTATAAAATGGTTCTAGTGACCTCCATGACAATTATATTGTGGTGAACAACTGCAACGGACAATTACCTCCTAATGTACATTATTTTCAAGTAATGGATGCTTTTAATTTTTTAATAACTCAGATGGTCGATTATAGGTGTTTAATATGTGGTAGGTGAAATCAGATCCAATCGCTATCATGGGGATGTCTGCATAATGGATTGTCAACCAAGTACGTAATATCGTTCTCTTATTCTTCTATGGTCTCTTTTCTCCTTCCAAACAGATCTCAAAATAAATGATTATTGATTCCTAAAATATGTACTATTGTTAATATTTCTAACAGATTGATTTAATAATGATGATTATAGTGGAACAATGTATGCAAATCGAATCTGGTGAAACGCGCACCTCGCGATTCTTCTCATACCAAGCACTGATGCATGTTTTCATGCAGATCGTCGTCTACCTGAACATAAAAAACATAGCGTTTATGGGAAATGCTCGCTGGAATTTGCTAACCATTGCCCTCGCTCTTGTAAGTGGGACTGGGGCACTGGTCTTTCTTCTCATGTCATATCGAGAACTCCCCGGGGAACTGCGGGGTATCCATCGTGTTCTTATGGTACTCTACACTGTCACCTCTCTGTTCACGGAATACTTCGTCGTCATCAGTGTGATGAATGAGTTTAGGATACTGTCTAATGGAATCGTAATTTTTGGGACCTTCTACTCCTTCTACGCTATAGGAACATTAGTCCCTATTGCGGGTGCTGGGATTTACGGACTCCTACTAATCGGATTCTCCTTCCTCTTTGAGCAGAAGAAGAGGGCTCTCCTTATAGTCATTGGTTTCCTTTTCATCATAGCTACATTCATCACCTTCCCTCTGATGGTATCCTCAGGGGTGTCTGCAGTGATATTTATTGTCGTTCATCTAACGAGTAGAAGGGTACCTTTGGCTCCTCCTCTCTCTGTGGCCCTCTATCCTGAGACAGAGTAGATCCGTGTTCTGGATTACTCTGGTCCGTACATATCGTTGTGAGGATCCTCTTCCTGCATTTCTATTGGGGTTTTGGATCGTTGTGGTAATGCTCCCTAATGCTCTAACTCTTATAATGGGGGAGTCGGATGATGTCATCTTCTCCTATGAACTCAATGGTACGGTCGGCAACAGGCTTTGGGGACATATCTAGGGTGGTTTCCAAGTGCCGTTCTTAGTTGCGTTAATTGACCCCCATGATTGGTGTGAGCTCAAAACCTCGATAGGTATTCGATTCCGATAACTCCATTTTGGGGTTCAACTACTCCAAGTAGTTCGCATCCTATTATGTTTGAGCTGAAGACTCCTCCATCTGCCTGATCCTGTCATAGGATCGCAAATAGTCCTCGTCTTTTTGGAAGAAGAATCTCCCTCCCTCAACCGGTTTGAGTTCATCCACCCACGAGGCGTTCGCGTCGTACTTGGCGAAGAACGGTCTTCCCACCCACCTTGCGTCCCTCCCTTGGATGAACCTTAGGGCTAGAAGAGCTTGTCCACCGATTGTGGTCTTCCCCATGACTTCGATCTTGCCCCAAGTCGTTGACATCGAGGGACCTCTAACTGTTCTGCAGAGGCCGCTGACATTCCTGTAAGCCTGCCTGAACACCTCCCACGCTCTTACCAACGGGACCTTGAAGTACTCCTTTGCTCCCGTGTCCCGAACGACGAACATGTAGTAGGGGATCATCCCCAGATCAACCTGCCGTCTCCACATCTCCGTCCATGCAGACGGGTCATTGTTAATATGGTTTAGCACCGGTGATTGTGTGCGGATCTGAGCACCTGTCTTCCTGATGGCATTCACCGCGTCAACGAGCGTCTTAGTTCTCATCTCGTTGGGGTGATTGAAGTGGGCCATGATTGCGAGATGTAGCCCTGCTTCACTGACCTCCTCGAAGAGCGAGATGTAGCCCTCCCCCTCGTCGTCAAGGAATTTGTACGGGTTGTAGGAGAGCACCTTCGTCCCTATCCTGATCGACCTCAGACCCTCTGGTCTCTCCTCGATAAGTGGACGTATGTAGCGTGAGAGCACTCCAGGGCTCATCACCATGGGGTCGCCACCGGTGAAGAGCACATCCTGCACCTCTGGGTGCTCCTGAAGGTAGGCGACGAGTTGGTCTATCTCCCTACTTGCGAACCTCAGCTCGTCCACACCGACAAACTGAGGCCACCTGAAACAGAAGGTACAGAAAGAGAAGCACGTCTGACCTTGTCTTGGGAAGAAAAGAACAGTCTCACGGTACTTGTGCTGAATCCCAGCCATCGGCTCCCCGTGGAGCAATGGGACATTATATTGCATCTGCCCCGCGGGATGTGGATTCAGCCCCCTGCGGATGGTTGTAACCAGTTCTTGGAGCTCATTTGTCCCCAACATCTCCCTCACCCGCTCATACTGATCCGGCGGGAGCATACCCCGCTGTGGAAAGGTTAGCTGGAAGATGGGATCATTCGGGATGTTCTCCCAGTCGATAAGCTCATCTATTACGTAGCTGTTCACCCTGAATGGCATTACGCTTCCTACGACTTCGACCGCCTCAATGATCTCCTTGTCCACATTCTTCAGTTGTTCAATGTCTCTAAAGTTCCTAAGAGTATACGCTTTGTATCTCACAGTTATCCAATCCCCTTGGTTCAGATAGCTTCGTATAGCATTGTGCGCGGTATCTAATAAATTCTTTCCCGTGCGTGCTCACGCCATTCCGTCAAGGACATGGATAATCAAAGAATGAGTTGGTGGGTTGAGGGTGTAGTACCTCGACAGGCCAATAAATGGAATTGATATCCCGTGTTCTCTCCGCTTATTCAGTTCTTCGACGATGCTACTTACAGCTTGGAGATACTCTTCTCCCATCTGCTGTGCCACATACTCCTCGGTACTGTATGCCACCCTCCATGTATTCGCTGACACGAGGAAGAAGGGTAAGATCGCTATTATATAGACACCTATGAGCACGATGCTGTCCTGTGTGGAAAGGTAGTTCCACCTCAATTTGGATAGCGTGAAGTAGAGAACGAGGGGATATAGGGTGACTATCGCTCCATTGATCATCCTGTCAACCTTCCTAAACCTGAGGGCATAGACGTACAGCATCAGTCTCTTCAGCTCTCCCCTCTCCAAAACCAGTGATCCTTCGTGAACCACAAAGGAGTTCTTCTTCAGGTTAACCCTGTCAACGGGTGTCTTCTGGAATTGGACTCGCATTCCGACGCTCTCTGCGAAATCCAACACGAATTCCCTGTTCGTCTCGATCCTCTGGTATATGTCATCGCTCACTTTGCCCGTCTCCACCGCCTCATCTACAGCAGCGTCCAGTGGCTTCATGCGTATGGGGACGAAGACAAGGAGGGTCAGCAGCTCTGCAACTCCGTAGATTACGACGAAGATGACGAGTGGATTCACTATGAGTAAGAAATAGAAGGGGACGAGAACAATTGCACCCGAGGCTAAACTCAGAGCCCTCATCCCGATGGTACCCAGCAAGAATGGTGGAGCCCTGAACAGCCAAGGTGGCAACTCTGATGATTTTGGTAATCGCTTCATACGCACCAAGCACACTGCGGTGCTGACCAGATTCCCGACGAATCTTGGGCCGAGAAATGGGATGACAACTGTGTATAACGTGAAGACGATGAGGGCGTACAGGCTGTTTCCAAACAGGTACTCATACAGCAGAACACCCCACTGTGTGAACAGGATGTAGGGTAGGATGAGAAACATGTACAGGTAGAAAACATACGCTTCCATGTCAGGTGAGAACTCGAACCTTTCTTCCATGGTGTGCATTCTCCTCCACAGATTTAAGAATTTTTACTACTCGTCGATAATTATACTATGGTCTCCAGCCAATGTCGAATACCTCAAATCCATTGGCATTGCAGATATCCCTGGCCTCCTCCTCGATCTCCTCCACGAAACCGTTTGTGATGATGATCACCTTGGGCTTCCCAAATTTCTCTCGGATGAACTGGACTTTCTTCTTCAGAGTCATCAACTTCTTGATGTCGCTGATGTAGTTTGTGATCTCAACGACATACAGTGGTTTCTCCGAGAAGACATCAATTTCGATCTCTGGAGTTCCCAACCGCTCCTCGGGATCTGTGAACTTTGCCCTCCATCTGAGGTTGTTCACGTCCTCTCCCTTGGCGTCCAAGACTGCCATGAACCAACGGAAGGATTTCATCTCAAGCTCAGATCCACCCATGGACTTCAACCACTCCTCGTGCTTGTCCAGTCTTCGGTGAGTCTTCTTCACCTCTTCCTTGGTCTCTTTCAGATCTAGCTTTATATCACGGACCTCTTTCCACAGGTTCTCGAGGGAAATGGCATGCATGTTCATCACTTCTCTTTGAGCCTTCATCTCCTCTCTCAGGTTCTTCGTCTCCTCTCTCAGGTTCTTCGTCTCCTCTCTCAGGTTCTTCGTCTCCTCTCTCAGGTTCTTCGTCTCCTCTCTCAGATCCCTAATCTCCTCCCACACCTTCTCGAAACCCGTTCTCATCTCTTCTCTGAGGTCATCGCGTAGTTCAATGATATCCGAGGTTTTGGCATAGTCGTCCTCCAGGTCCAAAGCCTTCCTGAACTTCATCTTGAGCGTTCTGTCACTCTCAATTTGTTCTATGAGTCGATAGAGGTCAATGGACTCTGCCATGTCTTGAATCTTATTTTGGTGGTATAATAATGTTCCTCCAAAGGTGTTAGTGTCATCCTCCTGTAGGACAATATTGATGTCTAGAGGAACCTCCTCTTGCACAAGCACCCCTTGTTGACATCCCTAATGATACGAGACTAATCTGGATTGAAGACCTACTAATCCAGTATTTTATACATAAGGATTTCAGTCTCATATCCATTGCCTTTCTTGTTCAGCGTCCCCTTGGGCAACCTCCCATAGACATTGAATCCCACTTTCTTGTAAAAGGCAATTGCCCGTTCGTTCGTCTCCCATGTGGACAGTGTGAGGAGAGAGATGCTCATCTTCCGGGCTTCTAGCTCGATGCTCTTCTGTAACTCCTCGGCTATACCCTTCCCCCTGTACTTCGGCGAGACAACGAACCCATACAGTACCCCACGGTGGTGGTTCATGGGGTGAGAGTCCCTCATGAGCATCACTGTAGCGTGCAGTTCCCCCTCGATCTCAACCACAAGGTGCCGTCTATCGGGGTCGTCCACGATCTCACTGTAGCTCTCCCTTACCTGCTCTGCCGTGGTGGCAGTGAACAGAAACTTTGTGATTCTCTCCGAATCTTCAAGGCTGAAACGTCTGATTTTCATCTGAGTGGAGAATGGTCCACTGATTTAAGAGGGTTGTGTACCCCATTTTAAGGTGGATCTCTCACATCGTGACGATGTATGGCTTTTTATGCATTCTACAACAACTGTCCCTCATTTTGATAACCTATTCTCTCCAGTTTGTATCCCATGCTCATAAACGAAAAGACCTCCCTCATGGAGGATTGGAGAACTCTTTCAACTACACCTTTGGAGAAAAGCTGCAGATTAATATGGGGGCAATTATTGTGGTCGGAACTCAGGCGTCTGGATACAGTTCCTCCACCCTCTTCATTCTCTTGCGTCTCAGGATAAGCGCTACAATACCTCCTGCGATGACTACATCTGAGGCAATGGTCAGGGCTTCAAACAACGGTTTCGAACTTTCTAGCTGTGCCACCTCCAATTGCAAGTCGATGATCGTGGTGTTCTGTTTCTGCACGAGGTAGTACGTGCTCGATAACCCCTGCCCGATTGCAGTTGTCAGGCCGTAGTCAATATCAAGGTTGGTGTTCAGAGCGGTGACCTTGCTCCCGTCAAAGACTAGTCCGAGAACAAGTGAGGTTGCAGGATTTGCATAACTCAGGCTAGTGTCCATGGGAAGTACACCCGTTCCGTCGACCTCCTCAACTGCGCAGAGATTCACTTTTCCGCAATAGGTAACTTGCTGAAAACCAGTACTCATGAAGACCAATTTACCGGAGTTGTCCGTAACCCAGATATTATCCCCGCTCTGGGTCAAAATGTAAGCTAAGTCTCCTACCATCACTGTCTTCTGCTTGTAAAAACCAGTTACTCCAAGTTGTCCAAGGTCTGGCTTAACAGGTGTGATGTCCTTGTAGTCTCCGCTCTTCAGATCAATAACGTAAATGCTGGAATTCTCGGATGTTCTGAAGTACAGGTTAGATCCACTGATTATCACAGGTGACTTTGCATCTCGATAACCTGGGGATGCGACCGTCATGATTACAGGATCTGAGAAGCTAGTACCCATCCATATGAAGTCAGCTATAACCCATTTAGATGTGTTGTTCATATAGATTTCAAACGGTATGTATAGGTGGTGTGTGCCATCTAACAAAGCAATGCCTCTAGGATGGAGATAGTAGAAACCATTACCTATTACTTCCTCTATTGAAGTAACATTTATCACTGTTGCTTCCTTGTAGTTCTTGAGGACAAAATATCCGTCTATAGTTTCCATGTACTGGTAGTTCTCATCTATTGGTATCACGGTATCGATCCATCGTCTGGTATTATTGATCTTCGTGTAGTCCGTGATGGTCACTAAATCCTCATCCAGTCTGGTATATAGCATCCCCCTCCCAAATGAATATCCGATCACGTCTGTCTGTCCGTTTGGTAGCTTGTAAGCTTGTAAGTCCTTGAGGTCGAACTGGTCGAACGGGCTGTACACGATATCCGTTGTCACGATTTTGCCAAGGGCTGGCTGTGTGAACACAAAGAAGTTCCCCGCAATAAGAGCAGCGATCCCTATCACAGAAA
>JALWRB010000491.1 GCA_027077875.1 Candidatus Heimdallarchaeota archaeon | reverse complement strand
GCAGCCCTGTATGTCTTCTTGGCGAGAACCCTTCCCCTTGGACGATTGTCCACATCATCGACGGGCCTGAACGTCGCCTGCCTCATGAGGAATGAGCCTAGAGCACGCCCGATGACATCGAGCACATCACTCCTCTGTATACGCTTCTTCCTCCCAAACTGGTCCCTCACCTCGATGTCAGTGATCTCTTCCAGTTGGTTCATGATCGACAGGGCCTTCTCAAGGGTCCGCCCGTAGACCTCCTGCATGAGCTTGATATGCTTCTGAATGAATTTGAGGATATCCTCCGCTGTGAGAAGCTTATCCTCGTTGACGAGTTCCAGTGCCTCGGGTAGCGTACGCTCCAGCATAAAGCGGTAGACCATTAACTGCTCCACCAGCTCTTCCTCCCTCTCTGCCGAGAGAGCAGTCGTCTGAAGCATCTCACGGATGTTCAGGGAGGCCATCCGTGCATTTGACGCCAGCGCAAGGATCGTTCCCTCCCGAGAGGACCTCCCGAGGTGGGGATTCCTCCACTGCTGGAGGAGAGAGGCTGCATCCTGGAATTGTAGGATGAACTCGGTGGACCCGTAGTCCACCAGCGGATCCTGGTAGTGCGCGCGCGTCAACCATCGTATTCGGTGTGGCATTTCCTATCACCAATAAGTTCCCTTACTGGTAGGAGACCTCGAGAAGTGATTCGTAGCTTGGCTTCACACTCTCGAATATCTGGTCGATGGTCTCCTTGTCGTAATTGTCAAGTTCCTCAAAGCTCACGACCAGTGCCCTGAGATCCTCGTCGGTGATGGAGCTCAGCTGCTCCAGCTCCTCCGTAACGTCCTCGACGCTGATGGAGGTCTTGCCTTCCCTGACGTGGTTCCTCAGTTCCTGCTTGATTGCCTGCAGTCCGTTGTTGATGAATGCTGGGGAGATGTCGTACTGTTCAAGAGCCTCCTTGACCATCTCCAGTGTGATGATGTTATTAGGGTCCTCATCGCTGTAAGCCCTGATCACCACCTCACCTATGGCATTGTTCAACGTACGCAGGTCGATGTGCGGTGACCTCTGCGGATTGTGAATCTCGTCGAGACCCGTATAGAAGTCCCTCCTTGCCACGCGGTTCTCCGACCTCACGTCCTGTATCTTAACCGCAGCGGGTATAGACTCGGAGGCTACGTAGGAGACGAACTCATAGGCCAACCTCGAGATAAAGTCCACCTTACCCTCACCCGAGAGCTCGAGGAGCTTGATCATGGCAGGATTGGAGGGGATGTTCATCCTCGAGACGACGAGGTGATCTTGGAACATGTCCCTGACGATAGCGATCCTGTTCTGCACGTCACGTGCGGGCCACAGGACCTCGGGAATACGATTAATGATTGGCTGTGACTCCTCACCAAAGACCGTGAGAGGTGCGTTGGACGTGAAGATGATCACTCCGTCGACATAGACCGACTGCCCTGCGATGTTGTACTTGATACCCTGGGGGTCTTCGAGGAAGCCCATGAGGGATTCGAGAAGAGACAGGTGAAGCCTCTGGATCTCGTTGACCACCATG
The DNA here is from genome assembly GCA_027077875.1 of Candidatus Heimdallarchaeota archaeon. Taxonomy (GTDB): domain Archaea; phylum Asgardarchaeota; class Heimdallarchaeia; order Heimdallarchaeales; family Kariarchaeaceae; genus S139-21. The sequence goes on along the minus strand of JALWRB010000491.1, from coordinate 9,131 downwards.
AAACCCTGTGAGAGAGTCCCGACCTTGTGAGTGGAGCTCTCGAAGGTCGTGCTGGTCTTGTCGGAAAAGAGCTGCTCGAGGTTCTCTGCACCTGCAAGGAGCATGTAAAGTGACTCGGGGTCATTCCTCGGGTCAATCTGTGACTGCCTGACGACCGTCTTCTCGACCTCCAGCTTCTTCAGTTTCTCGGGGAGCGTCTTGCTCACCTTGAGGACGGAGGCGGTGTTGTCAAGGTGCAGCCTGTTCTTGGGGGTGGAGATCACCTCCTCGATGTTCGACCTGCAGTACGGGCAGAGCGACTGCATGACCTCAATGGAGCTAAGGACGTTCTCTCCGAAGTACCTCAGGATCTTAATGATGTAACCAGCATCTTCTAGGAACGGACATCCCTTGATGTGCCACTTCTTGTCATTGATCTCACGAGTGATGTGCCCGAGAAGAACCCTTGCAAACAGGGTCTTTGCCTCACCGGTGGGACCAGTAAGGAGGACCTTGCCACCGACTGCAATCTTGTCGAGGACAAACTCCTTGGTGTGGGTATTTCCACGGACTGAAGGATCGTTGATGACTTCCTTTCGAAACTTGGAATTAGTAACTATAGATCTGACGCTACATCCATCGTAGCCTTGTTCTATCAGATCACCAATGTTGACCATAGTTGATAGGTTAAAAGTGCGGATTTAAGTCGCTCGATTAGTTCTAATATAGGAGTCAGTCCTCTTTTTCGCCCTTACTCAGCTCCTTGAGCAGAGGCTTCTTGACCAGCCCACGGTCGAATGTCATGCAGGTGAGCTTCAGCCAAGCGGCCACCTCGTCTTCCACACCCTCAACATTGACGAAGACCTCCCATGGTCGATCTGTCAACCTGATAAGGTTCAGAGCCGAGAGCACCTCCACCCGCGAGAGCGTTCCAACCCTCCTCTTCTCTGGGACCACGATGCACAGTGGATGTGGTGGTAGACCCCCCCAGATCAGATGGTTCCAGAATTCCCTCCTCACACGGTCGAGGTTGTCCTCGTCGAGGTCGATATTCAGGACATAACCATCCGTGAGATCCGACTGCTTGCGGATGAAGATGTCGGATATCATATCTAGCTCCTTGACCGACCAGTCGATGACAAGATCGTCGTCAGAGATGTCGTCAATGAACGCCCTTGCCTTACCGATCCTGAAGTACTCGATGGTAAGCGGAAAACTGTCGTGCTTGCCCTGTAGGAACTTGATTAAGGAGACCACAATGCCCGTCGGAATTGGGAAAATATAAGACTTGAGGTTCTTCTTGGACACAATCCGACAGCAATGAGGTGGAAGAGTGAAGGGTCAATAGATTAAAAAATGCAAACGTGGATATCCAATTATTGAACAGAACAACGCAAATCACTGGAATATTACTGCTCATATTCGTCGGTAGTCAAGCATTCGTTGCAGTCAATGCCTACAGTCCAACATACGGTATCGAACTGGGCGACACGGTGACCATGTCATACGTAGGGACCAAGGAGAATGGAGATGTCTTCGACCAGAATGACGCTGCAACTTTCGAGATCGACCGCCAAAAACTTATCCCTGGATTCGTCGATGGAGTACTCGGGATGAAAATAGGAGAGAGGAAAAAGTTCGAAGTACCACCCGCAAGAGGATACCAGACGGGTGAACTCGCCGGCATCTCACTCTTCTTCGACGTCAAGATCCTTTCAGTTGCTGGATACGATCCCAATGCAACCGAGGAAGTGGACGACAGCTTCTCACGAACCGTCATAGGAGTAAGCACCGCTGTACTCGTACTAATCTTCGGGGCTTTCGGCTACGCCATGCTCAAGAACAACCTGATGCCGTCTTTGACGAAGTGCATAGCCTGTGGTGACGCATACGAGGGTGTCTGTGACAATTGTGGAGCCGCGTTCTGCCGAGCAGATTTCGGCCGTCGTTGTCGTGAGTGCGGTCACAAGACCTTCATTCCACGGAAGTAAGGGATAAGAATTATAGAGATTCACACCATACCAGAAGGAGGAAAACTCGCAGAGGGAACAGTCCACTCCGCGTCTTTGAGACTCCTTATCATCCAGATCTATCAGATTCTGTATCCACACCCATTTGTGCACTACCTTGAGCATTTCAGAACGGGAGATCTATTCCCCTACTAGACCATCGACCTAAGGCAAAATCGATGCAGGCAGAACAATATTTAAGATAGTAACACCCTATCCTCGATTGAGATGGAGCAAGGACGAGACTTTGAGGACAGGGTGGAGATCAGATCTGTCCACCACGCTGACAAGCCGCTGATCGACTTCCCGATCAGTCTCGTGGATATCGAGAAACTACACCTCCACGAGATGGTGATCGAGAAGGAGTACGAAGGTCTCGTTGACCAATTGAGTAAAGATGGGCACCTCAGAACACCCATACTCATCACACAGGACCACATCATTCTCGACGGACACCACCGGTTCTCCGCCCTGAAGAGACTTGGAGTGAAGAAGATACCAGCTATCGTCCTTGACTACGACGACGACAACCTCGTTAAGGTGGACACATGGCACCCCATAGTCAGGAAGCCAGTAGATGAGATCGTGGAGGAACTGCAGAAGAGGGGACTGACCGTAGAACCCCTAGAAGGAGATTACCAAAGCATGCTGGACAGGAGAGAGGTCGCCGCGGTGGTGGGCAATAAGAAGAAAAAATTCAAAGTGCTGGGAGAGAGGGAGCAGGTCTTCACAGCTGTCCGTGAACTCTGGCTCGACGGGATCAGGTACGCCGACATACCAGAGCTGGCCTTCTCCATCACCTCAGAGGAGATAACCGCCATCGCCTCATGGCCGTACACCAAGGAGGAGATCAAACAGGTCGCCAAGAGCGATCAAGTGTTCCTTCCCAAGACCACCCGCCACTTCATGGACTTCCAGTTCCCGGACTACAGGGTGGAGATCAAGGACCTCTATTAAGTAGAACCTCTACTAAGGTCTAGTTCTCGCGTGGTCAAGAACCACTTGTCAGCAACGGACGTCCTACTCCTAGAAGCCAAGGTATTAATGCGGGTTCATACTGTGTGGTCTATGGAGTCTATCTTACTAGCTGGAGGATGCTTCTGGTGCATCGAGACGATTTTCAACGAGCTCCGGGGAGTCGAATCCGCGGTCTCAGGGTACTCCGGAGGCCATGTCGAGAACCCTACATACGAGGAGGTGTGCTCAGGACGAACAGGCCACGCAGAGGTGGTTAAGGTGACATTCGACCCTGAGGTCATCAGCCTACGGGAGATCCTCGAGATCTTCTTCACCATGCACGACCCCACGACTCTCAACAGACAGGGAAACGACGTCGGAACTCAGTACAGGTCGGCCGTCTTCTACGCCGACGAGGAGCAGAGAAAGACGACCGAGGAGGTCATCAGTGAATTCGAGCAGAAGGGCATCTGGAAGAACAAAATCGTGACAGAAGTCTCAGAGCTGGGGACGTTCTACCCCGCAGAAGACTACCACCAGAACTACTTCAACAACAACAAGAACAGCAATATGTACTGCAAGATGGTCGTGGAGCCCAAGGTCATCAAGTTCAGGAAGAAGTTCTTCGACAGGCTCAAGAAGTAGATAAATCAATGAAAGAATCCGCTCTTAGCGTCCAAGAAGTACTAAAACAAGATCCACGTTAAAATCTGCCTTAGGGGACGCTCTTGACCAGCCAGGAGAAGCCGAAGAACTCGAAGCCAACAACCTCGAACCAGAACGTCGGATTATCAAAGAGCTCCAAGCCCGAGACCTCGAAGAAGACAATGCCAAGGACGGCTATTAACATAACAACTCCACACAGACGGTACACCGCTTTCTTCCAGCTCTTGCCAGCAGGATTGAGCGTGAACAGGCAGAGAGCCATGTAGATCAGCGACAGGAAGAACAGCAGAGTGAAGATCACGTGCAGCCAGCCGACAAGATCACGCGGCTGGTTGGATGGACTGGTAGGAACCACCGCAAGCAGGATCGAAAATACTCCCGCAGCAATACTCACAGCATCGTCATACGAACCAGGAAAACCCTTGTACGCTATGAGCATCCAGCCCAGAACTACAAAGAAACCCATGAACCACCACCGCATCACACTGTAGTAGTACGCACTGATCGATCCCAGAATCGTGAACCCGGTGCCCACAACAAGAATCCCAGGAAGTAACATCCCGATGAGCCCAATGATCAGACGAAGGACATTCGGGGGAATGAAGCCCAGAAAGAGACCGTTGCTCTGGATAGGCTCTGAACTAGGTTGACTCGGACATAATTTCATACCTCTACCCACTAACACACCATTATTAAGGGGTAGGGGTCAACGACGGAGGACTGCACCATCGGAAAGAGAACAACCGCTACCTCAAAAGAGCTATAACTCCAAGCAGGATCTCCACGATTCTCTACAACAACATTTTCTATTCGAGAAGATACCATGAAGACATATATTAAGTGAAATATTCAGTTAAATCTAATACAGAACTAAACATAAAATCTCTAAAAGAACTATCTGAAGTAAAATCAGAAAATATCCAACAATTACAACTAATTCGGATAATAGAGAGAAAGATTATTCCTAAACAACTATGGATGCATCGACCATTCCATAAGCGTCCGCTGATCCAACCACGAGGTTGAAGATCTGGGTGCTGCTGTAGCCAGGATGGGCTGCGATTGCAAGAGCGACAACTCCAGCCACGTGTGGGGTCGCCATTGAGGTACCTGCCCATGATTCGTAGTTGTTACCGGGGGTTGAGCTCAGGACGTCGACACCGGGAGCGAAGATGTCCTCTCCTCTGTTGGAGAAGGAAGCAATGTTGTTGCTGGAGTCCATGGCACCGACCTTGAGCACACCGGGGTATGCTGCGGGGTAGGAGGGAGAGCTTGCTCCGTCGTTTCCGGTAGCAGCGACAATGACGACACCGTTGTTGAGTGCGTAGTTGACTGCTGCTTCGAGCTCAGCGGTTCCGACTGAACCACCGAGGGACATGGAGATCACATCAGCGTCATCAGCTGTTCCAGCAACTCCATCAGGTCCGTTCGTTGCGGTGATGATACCCTCGGAGATTGCGGTGTATGTGCCAGAACCCCTGTCTGAGAGAACCTTGAGGATGTACAGACTGACCTGGGGAGCAACACCGAGCACACCGACTGAGTTGTCCTGTGCTGCGATTGTACCTGCGACGTGGGTTCCGTGACCCTGACCGTCCTCACAGGCTCTGGTGTTTCCAGGGGTGCATTCGGTTGCGCTGACTGCTCGATTACCTTTATACCAGGAATAACCCCATACGAAGAGACCTTGGAGATCCTCGTGGGCAAAATCAAGACCTGTGTCAAGGATTGCGACCTTGACTCCGCTCTCGTCGACTGTCTGCTGTGCCGTGTCCGCGTTTATTCGACTAATTCCCCAAGGAATAGATTGTGGTGTTGTACCTCCAGATCCGGGCTTGCCCTTGAGGATGTGTGCGATAGGCTCTGCGGAGCCTACTGAGATGAACATCGATGCGATGAAGATCGTGACGATCGACATTGCGAGTAGTTTCGTTGTTTTCATGTTAAAACCTCTATGAGATTTGTCTGAATGAAACATTCCTATCACGATATTTAAATCTTTCTACAAAAATTTCATAACCTGTGCGCGATCATCTCAGAGAACTGAGCAATAATCCGTGCGCGTTCGCGAAAAGATCGTAGACGAGAGGGGTAGATCGGAGGAGACTCGGAAAGGAGGTACGACAATCGTGCGGGTTGGACCCCATCATGGAGATGACAAGGATTCTCAAGGTACAGACCCAGAGAGGGGAAACCGTTCTATCCAGACGCATTGCTGGGAACATGTTCCTCATGATCCTTGAGAGATAGGTAGTTAGAGTCCTGGACGGTAGGGTTCTCCTTTGAAGTAGTGCCTAAGCAATTACCTCGTTAGGAAGACATCGTCTTTGTTGACTCCTTCCGGGATAAAGAGGTAGAGGTAGCGTTCGATCAGCTCACGGAATCTCATCTCGTCGAGGGAGTCGAGCTCTTTGTGAAGTTGTCGGAGGAATCTGTTCTGGAGGAACTTTCCTAGTTTTCTTCCTCCGTGGAGGTAGGTGGAGACCACCATGAGGTTGTCGTGTTTGCTGATGATCACGTTGCCGTATGTCGCACCTTGGAAGGGCAGGAGGGACCGTTCGACGGAGACTTCGTGGATGATTGAGTCGATGGCGAGGAATGCCATTCCTGTGACCTTGAGCTCCTCCTGACCGTGTTCTTTGGAGTACCCGCCTATGACCGTATCGGTCGTGAGGTCAAGTACGTACATGGAGAGGATTCGGTAGGAGACCTCGTAGCCGAATCTACCGATAATGCTGGAACCGAGAGAGATAATGAACGTGAGTGATGGGAGGAGGAATATCCCGTTGAAGGGGATGGAGGTGAATCCGAGGATACGGGAGGCGTATATTACGAGGGGGCTGATCAGGAAGAGCATGATACCTACGAAGTTCTCGGGAGAGCAGGTGAGCTTCCCTTTCCGCATCTGGTAGACCAAGAAGCCGAGGGCACCGATGAGGTTGAAGACCATCAGTGAGACGATGAAGTTGACACCTCCTTGGATGGGGTCGTATGTTATGGGGGTGACTGTTGAGGTCGGATCCAGCTGCGCGGAGATGGCCACTGTTCCGATGGCGAAACCCGACAGGGACGAGAGTATGGACACCGGGATGCTGGGCATGTCCTCGACGGTCAGGAGGTGGAGGTTGAACAGCAGGTATCCAACGGTCCCGAGGACGAAGGTCAGACGCATGAAGTCCTCGTCATATGAGATACCGAGCATCCCGTAGTTAAGGTCGACAAAGAGCAGGTTCTCGAAGACGATCACAGGTGTGAGCATGAAGATAGAAGCGTACAGGATGAGGAGCTGAAGATCTAGCTTCTTGTGCCTCCTGTAGGCAATCAGGGACAGCGGAATCAACACGATGTATAAAAAATTGAAAAAAGTTGTAATCCACCCCAGAATGAGTGTTGAATTCATTACAACCTAGGTTCAACCTTATGGAATATAACCTTTTTTTGAACAAATAGAAAATCTCAGTATTTTTCAGAAAAGGAGTCAGATATATGGTTCTTTATTAATCAGTGTGCGTGATGTGGGGTGAATGAATTTCAATCCGACGAACTACAACGTTCACCTCGTACCCGACTTGGAGAGCTTCAGGTTTGAGGTCAAGGTGGGGATCACACTCAGTGGAGAGGGTTCGACCGTCGAACTGGATGCCAACGACTTGGTCATCAACTCAGTGAGGCAAGGGGAGAGAGATCTGGAGTACACTTTGGACGCGGAAAAGCAATCTTTGACTGTGGACCTCGGGGAGGAGCACCGGGGAGAGATCACCCTGCACATAGATGTGTCGGGTGAGATCAGCGAGAAGCTTGCAGGTCTCTACAGGTCGCCCTACGAGGTAGATGGTGAGACGAGGTACGCTGCGGTCACACAGTTCCAAGAGAGCGATGCCCGCAGGGTCTTCCCTTGTGTGGACAGACCCGGTGCGAAGGCTACCTTCGATATCAGCTACCTCGTGGACAGGGACCTCTTTACTATCTCCAACACGGACATCGTGGAGGAGGAGATCAGGGGTGACAAGAAGTACGTCAGGTTCGAGACCACTCCTCGCATGTCCACCTACTTGGTATTTTTCGGCATCGGTGACTTTGAGTACATCGAGGGGGAGACCCACGGCAAGCGGGTGAGGGTCTTGGCCCACCCCGGCAAAGCGGAGGAGCACGGGAGCTTCGCACTGGACTTCGGCATGAAGACCTTGGAGTACTGCGAGGACTACTACGGCATCCCGTATCCCCTTTCCAAGATGGACCTGATCGCTACACCTGCGTTTGCTCACGGGGCGATGGAGAACTGGGGGGCAATCCTCTTCAGGGAGAATCTCCTCCTCCACTTCGAGGACGTGACCTCCAAGACGGACGAGATCTTCATCATGATGGTTATAGCCCACGAGATCGCTCACCAGTGGTTCGGTAACCTCGTCACCCCCGTGACGTGGAAGTACCTCTGGCTCAACGAGTCCTTCGCCACCTTCTTCGGGTACGGCGTCGTGGATCACTATTATCCTGAGAGGAAGATATGGGAGACCTTCATAACCTCCGAGACCAAGGGAGCACTGAGTGCGGACGCCAAGCTTCACACCGCTCCCATCGAGAGACCAGGCGAGGGTGATGTGGGCATGACGATCACCAACGCCCCAATCATATATAACAAGGGAGGTAGCGTCCTCAGGCAGGTCAAGGGATATGTCGGGGATGAGTTCTTCCAGAAGGGACTGAATCACTTCCTCAACAGGTTCAAGTACGGAAATGCACGGAGCAATGACCTCTGGGAGAGCCTGCAGGAGGTATCGGGTAAGCCCGTTGCCAAGATGATGGAGTCGTGGGTGCTTCAGGAAGGCTACCCTCTCCTCAAGGTGAAGCTTGATGGAACTGAGCTGCACCTCGAACAGAGTAGATTCACCTTTCTCCCGTGTGAGGACGACAGTATCTGGGACATCCCCGTCTCGGTCAGGGTCTTCAGGAAGGGCAGAGAGGAAACCTATGAGACCCTGCTGAGCGACAGGACGGGGAGCATCGAGATCGGGGAGATTGCAGAGGGAGACTCGTACATCGTGAACGTTGACAGGACGGGTTTCTTCAGGGTACAATATTCTGAGGACCATTACACCTCCCTCAAGGAGCTTGTGAGGAAGAGACGTATCTCGGCCATCGACCGCTGGGGGATAGCAAATGACGTCTACGCCCTGATCTTAGCAAAGCTCCTTCCCGTGGAGTTCTACCTCGATGTGATCGATGCGTACCGCATGGAGGACAGCAGGTTGGTGCTCTCCGACATCTTCGACAGTCTGCAGAATCTCGAGACCTACCTCGAAGGTGACAGGAAGAAGAGGTTGGTCGAAGGTGCCTCCGCGTTCCTCGGATATGTCGTGAAGAACATTGGCATGGAGCCGAAGGACGGTGAGAGCGAAGACATAGCGACGGTAAGGGGTCCGATGATCTACACGGGCGCCCTCTTCGGGATAGAGAAGACCATAGAGTTCTCTATGCAGCAGTTCGAGAGATACAAGAACGGTGAGAAGGTAGATGCGGACA
>JALWRB010000490.1 GCA_027077875.1 Candidatus Heimdallarchaeota archaeon | reverse complement strand
TGAGAAAAGCAGTGATTTTAGCCACTCCTGGGACAATTTTTATTGCACTGGGGAGGACTGGGTTAAAGAGGATTTCAATCTTGACATCTGGGAACTCCTTTGCAAGCCGTTCAAACTTCTCTTGGATAGGGGTATAGAACTCATAGATATTGTATAGATCTTCCCACTTCTCAACCTCCTTCACAAGATCTGTCTTACGTGCGTTGAACACACTGAACCTGTTCGTTCTTGGGCTCTCCATCTCCCGATCCCTGAAGAAGGTTCTCCACCATTCGGGACCTTTCTTATAGACGTCCTCAACCGCCATATACCCCATTGCATATCCATCACTGAGTGCTTTGATAATGCTCATCTTCCCTCCGATCACGTCCCCTCCTGCGTAGATATTCTTCGCCGTGGTCTCATAGTACTGGTTAACCTTCACGAACACTCCGTCATACTCCACACCGAGCTCTGTCAAATCTGGAAATGGTCTATTGTACGTCGGAATTATATAGAGGAAATCCAATTTCACAATATATTCTTGTTGGTGATTTACCCTGATCCTCAATCCCTTCAACGAATATTCAGTCCCTACTACTTCAACAGGATCTGCTTTCTCAAACACGGTGATCTTCGGATGCCTGCGAACAAAATCAAGGGCGTCAATATCACCATTAAGAACCTCATCAATGGAAAAAAGAACAAGTCTATTGGTCAGGGAGACATAGTACGGAGCCAATCTTGTGAGCTCGTACCCAGTTCCAATTAATCCGACAATCTTGTTCTTGCTCTGGTATATCCATTTGAAATTGTGGTACCTGACACCTTGTCCATTCATAAATTCATCCATTCCGTCGATCTCCACATAAGACCGTGGTATCCCTGGTGCAAAAAATACCCTCCTCGTGTAATATAGTACTCCCTCAGTATCTACAAGTGTGTAGATGTCCTTGAACTCGCGGAAAATCGAAACGATAATCTTATTCTGGATCCTATTATTTGTACTCGTGACAAAATCAGCTAATGATTCCACAATCTGATCTCCACGGGGTTGCTGGAAATCAAGAGGGAAATCGAATGGAGGGGTTGCAAATTTCGCAGCACTCTCTTTGATGTCACCAAAGACCAAGTACCTGAGACCTGTGAAATTGAGTATCCACCCTGCAGAAAGACCTGCTGGACCCGCCCCGATAATAAGTACATCCCAAATATACTTTGAGTTGGCTGTCACATATTCAAAAAAGTCTCGACGTTCAAAAATATTCCTAGAGGTCCAGAAATGTAAAGCTCCGGACTGATTTTTTCCATGGGATGGTGTAGTCAGCTTTGGCGGAGAATTTCTGATGGATATCCCCATCCCACTTAATTGACTGATTAAAGTAATCCTGTCCTTGTACTTCAACTGGATCCTTGTAGTTCAAGACCTCTTCTCCATTCTGGGAATACACACTAATGCCGTTTACAACCACAGGAATATCAGAGGTATTTAGAAATTCTACATTGAGAAGATACCCATCTTCTGAAGGGCTTAAGTACACACTGGGTCTAAGAAATAGATCTGGTTTGAAGTATCTGAGATCGAATCCAGAAAGAGCAAGGTCTGCTTTTATAATTATCCGACGCTTGATGAAGTTCTTCACCCCTTCCTTTGGTTTTTTGGTCTTTATGTCATACTCAACGAGAAGTTTTCCCCTACCGAACCCATCCCTTCTGATTCTCCCCTTTCCATTTGACAGATCTTCTTCTTCACCATTAACCTGAAGATTGATGATCTCGCATCCGTATTCTGGTAGTAGTTGATATTCTACCACATTCACCTCGGCTGCTGATTCAATTACCTCCCTGAAATGAAGTGAATGTACAGGCGTGTTATCGGCGTAAGCTTCTCCATCTTCGGTCGTTATCTCTGAAAGAATGGAGACTGGGAGATCACTGGGAGAGAAATCAAGATCTTGTGAAATTACCCTTTTTGACTGTGGCTCTATTCTGTACTTGCTCGTGTCATCCATCACAATATCAGGATACTTCTTGTGGTCAACATGGATCGTGAATCCTAGTGGAGAGACCATTGATTTGTTGGTCACTCCTATTTCCAATCTTGCGCTATTCGACTTCTCTCCGAACTGAAACCTCTCTGTTATATCCACATGTATGCTCCCCCCCTCTCCCTTCTTTACAGCAGTAAACCACTGATCCACCTTCTCCTTGTTACTAATTGCTGCTTCTCTAATCTTGTAGTTGTCGTGATCAGCCAAGTTTCCAAGTACAGTGGTATATTGGGGACTGGACAACCCTAATTCCCCGATGAGATTGCATGCCAAGATCATATCGTCGACAGATTCACTGTTGGCGAGTTGGTGGATATCTTCCAGATCCATGATGTAAGCATAGTTTTTGAAATGGTGTCTCTTGAACTTTTTATACGACCACATCATCCATATTACCAAGAAGAGTATTGTATAAGTTCTAATTATAGAGGAAATACTGTCGTTGACAAACGGAATTGCACTCTGTATTCCTAGAGCTAAGGACACGGTAAAGCCAAGGATTAGAGGAACCATGATTAGGCCTATTGTGATATAGACAAAGATCATGAATAGAACATTGTAACGCCAGTTCTCTCTGCTGAACTCATCTCTGACAAAATCGGAGAAGGAGACATCTCTCATATCTGATCAGTCTGTTAAATGTTCTTGAAGATATAGTTCTATTCATCAGGAGTGAT
>JALWRB010000489.1 GCA_027077875.1 Candidatus Heimdallarchaeota archaeon | reverse complement strand
CTGATGATCGTCGCATGGCACCAGACAAAGGAGAGGTATTACGTCGGGCTAAACCTCCACCTTCTCGCCGTCATCATCCTGTTCATCTTCAATATCCTCTTCCCTCCATGGTGGGGTTTCAGCTACGTGATCTATATCGAAGTGGTGAACATCTTGATCTTCTACTACTTGGTCATCAACGAGGCAAGGATACTGAAGAGACCAATATTTGACCTCAATGACGAGGAGGCAGAGAGAGCACGGAAGGCATTCAAGACGAGGGACCCAGTAGACATCGAGAACATCTCCAAGCTAAAGCCATGGGGTGACAGCCTCAAGGTCGACTGACCTCGCCAAACTCAATTCTAACCCATAATCATTTCATGCGTTAACAAGGATGGGACGTCTTCTTCGGAAATCCCATATAGACCACAATGAGGATGAGAAGTAACTTAACTTCTAGATGAAGGGGTCGTTTGCTCATCCCCATGACTGCATATCCTACACTACACTTGACATCGCGGGCAGAAGAACGTGCTCCGCCCTGAGAGCTTGGCAACCTCGATGAGCGTCCCGCAGACCTCACAGGGTTCACCACCTCGGCCGTAGACTCTAAAGCTGTTCTGCATCAGCCCGTCGTAACCCTCGACATTCGAGAAGTCACGCAGTGTCGATCCCCCACTCCGCAGGGCCTCCTGTCCCACGTCACACAGGTGGTTAGCTATCCTCCGAAGCTCGTGGTCACTCAGCGTGTTCACCCCCCTTCTCGGATCAATACCTGCCCTGAACAACGACTCGCTCTTGTAGATATTACCACAGCCACTTACCACCGAGCTCTCCAAGAGCACGCTCCCAATGTCCTTCCGTCTCCTGCCGTTCTTCCCCCTCGCCCTCCTGATGAACTCCTCCACATCGAAGACATCGTCGAGGATGTCAGGACCCAACCTGCTGATGTACGGAGTACTCTCAACCTCAACTCTCGTGGAGAGAGGTACGAAGTACCCAAAGGTCCTACTGTCGACGAAGTGCAGCTGGAACTCATCCGTCGTTATGACCAGCTTCAGGTGCTTATCCCTCGTTACCTCATCACCTGCAGGATAGATACGCCAGATCCCGGTCATCCCCAAGTGGTTCAGCGCATACATCTCACGGTCTCCGCTGAAGCTAAAAACCATCATCTTCCCGTATCTCTCCACTGACTCCATAACGCTGCCGACCAGCGAGATCAGCTTCTCCCGGTGCTCGTTGTACTTCCTGTGATCAGCAACGTAGACGTCCTCCACCCCCTGTCCAACGGCTCGGAGCAGCCCACGTCTTACTGTCTCAACCTCGGGTCCCTCTGGCATAACCTATCACTAAAACCACGGTTCTAAAATCCGCTCATCCTTGACATTCATCCCGCGTATGGCGGGTGACAGGAACTCCAGCACCCGGTAGGTATGCTCATAGACCCTGCCTTGATACCAGACGTGGTTGAAATTCACCACGATCTCTTCCCTGGACTTCCGGTAGAGCACCAGAAGGAAGTCCAGAAAGTTCACAACCTCATCATAGTACTCAGGTTGGTTGGTGACAACACCATCCTCGTCGAACTCCGTGAGGAGCAGATCTCCGTTGTACGCCGCTATGCAGTTCTCCAAGATCCTCTCCATCGAGACCTCCTTCTCCCGATTGGTGAAGACCTCGTAGTTCATCAGCTCCCGGTGCAGAGAGGCGAAGGTGTTGTCCATCACCGCTCTGAGATGCTCCTTCAGATCATCGGACTTCTGCCCCTTGAACGTCCCATAGGAGATGAAGAAGTACTCCATGTAGTTGGCGTAGTCCACGTTCTTCACAGCAGTCGCCTTGTACCTGTGCCTGATCCACGAGTTCACGAAGTACCCCTTCTTCCCCGTCGTGATCTTCCAGCCATTCCGATTCTGGTGGACCATGAACTTATCCATCTCGTCGTAGAAGGCATGAGCCCACTTCAGCACCACCGCCAGCAAATTCCTGTACAGCGTGAACTTCTTGAACAGCGGGCGAAGAACCTCCCGCTCGATCTCCAGCTCCACCTTACGCTGCTCCTTCGCAACCTCCCTCGTGTACTTGTGGAAGACCATCCCCACCGTCAGCATCCCCCAGAAGCCCATTCGCCCCTCCAGTACCGGGATCTCCTTGTACGCTCTCAGACCGGTCTTCAGCTCGTACATCATGTCCTCGTCCTCCGAGAGAAATCGCTCGAGTTCCTCCGCGATGTAGCCCCGCAACTTCACGTAAGGCGTAGGTTTGATCCGCTTGTCGGAACCACTCTCACGCAACTCCACGTTCAGAGGATCATCCCCTCGCTCCACAGTCTCGATCATCCCGTCGAGGTACGCCAACTGCCCGCGAAGCGCGTTCTCGAAGAGCTCGTGGTACAGATCCTCCAAGCGGTACTGCTCGAATGGACGGTCAAAGGTACGCACAAACAGCAACCGTATCGCCCTCAGAGCCCGGTTCAGAACCGACGGATACGAGTTGATCAGGTTCATCCGCTGAAGACCCGGACTGCTCTTCTTCCTCTTCTTGACAACCACGGAGGTACCCGTCTTCGAGCCTCCGGTACTCATTGCCACCGAACCCGACAGTTTCGGTCCTCCGAGGTTGGGACCACCACTGGAACCCCCACTTGGACCTCCTGAAGGCCCCCCGCTAGGACCTCCACTTGGACCCCCTGAAGGCCCCCCGCTAGGTCCTCCACTTGGACCCCC
>JALWRB010000488.1 GCA_027077875.1 Candidatus Heimdallarchaeota archaeon | reverse complement strand
CAGATACGTAATATTACCACCTTCTACTTTATCGGTAATGTTCTCGGTGCTTTTCTCATTGGCGCAACTGACAAGTTGGTAAGCTGGTCTTCGGAGAAAATGCTAATTGCTCTGGAAATTCTGGCAGTACTGTGGTCACCACTCATAGTCATATCCACAGACCAAGTGTTTCTCAGTGGTTTCTTCTTCGGTCTGGGCATGATTATGACCGCGGGAACAGCAGTGATAAGTAAGATCACCATGGAGTATTCCCCGGTAGAGGTCTCGTCCAGCATGTTCGCACTATTCGCTTCAGTGAATAACTTCGGTCTGCTCATCGTCTCACCAATCTTCACGGGGTACCTGCTCAAGACATACTCTCCGGTAATCGTGGTAAATATCGCTGCGATCTGGTTCGTCCTCGCTGCCCTGTTCCTTTGGAGGTTGACCAAGATGAAGAAGCAGACAGCATCTCAAGATGATCTGTACCCAGTTGATAATGAGGAAGGAGCTTCAGTTACGACCGACTGATCATAGCGTCTCCCATATCAAGTTGGTGAAGATCTAGTCGAAGAAACTATCTATGTCAGTCTCAGATAGCCCGAGGAGGAGAAGAATCATCTCCACGTCCTCTATAGTGACCTTTCCATCGGCAACCCTTGAGGCGATCTCTTTGGAGTTCAGACCAATCCCCAATCCGGAGCGATGAAGCATCACCCTGTCATTTGAACCATCGCCGATGGTCACAACCTCCTGCTGGTCGATACCTAGCTCCTCGCAGAGGTCCGAGATAATCTGCCACTTACCCTCACCGTCGATGATCTCCCCGACGACATTTCCAGTGACTCTCCCATCCCTGATCTCCAGAGTGTTTCCGAAGGAGTAGTCTAGCCCTAATCTTTCCTTAACCACATCTGTGAAGTAGGAGAATCCGGAGGAGATGAGTGCAATTCTGTAGCCCTGATCTTTGAGCTTATTCACCAGTGCATCTGCACCAGGTGTGATCTCGAGTTCTGCAGCAACCTGCATGAGGAGATCCTCTTCCACCCCAGTGAGGAGTTTTGACCTGCTGCGTAGGGAGTCCTTGAAGTCCATGTCACTGGACATGGCCAGTTCGGTCGCTTCGTGCATCTCCTTCTCCTTCCCGATCCTGCGTGCAACATCCACGATGGTCTCACCTGTTACCAAGGTCGAGTCCATATCAAAGACAACCAGCTTCTTGTTTACCCTGTACTTCCTCTCCTCCTGCAGTGACATGGAGAGCTCAAGATCCTCGCAGATCATCCTAAGCTCATTTCGCATGCCCTCGATATCTCCTACACCGCTAAGGTCGAGGATGAGTTGGGTGAAGATCCAGCCCTGGCGCGATCTCAGCTTGATCGTCTCGATGTTTGCGCTGTTCTTGGAGAGGTTCTCGGATATCCTGCTGAGGATACCAGACCTATCCTTTCCCATCATCGTGAAGATATACAGCAACTTCTTTGAGGGTCTGTAGCCCTCCTTGTAGGGAAACACCGATGCGGAGACGTTCATCGTCCTGCAGAGCTTCTTGATCTCAAGGCTCATCCTGTCCACATTTAGCGTTGCTCGGGTGATATTGACTATGAAGGTTATCGACAGGTATCCCTGTAGAACACTCTGTGAGACATCCTCTATGTTGATGTTCCGCTCTGCGAAGAAGTTACAGAGCTGGGTGAATATTCCGGGTTCGTCCGGCCCGTTGATCTGGATAGCTATCAGATCTTCCACATATCCTGTGTGATGATTCGGCCATAAAGACCTTCTGGAATAGCTCCCACCATCTTATTTTTCAATGGACGATCAGGAGCTCTAATGTGTACGAATTCATGTACCCACTGATTGCAGCTGCAACATTTGCCATAAGCAGCGTGATCATGAAGCACCTGTCCCCATACGGAAGTGCACTGAAGCTCAACTTCTTCAGGACATCAGTAGGAGCGGTTCTCTTCATCGTACATGCAGTGGTAACGGGTGTGATAGCAGATGTTTTCACGCTCTCCCTATGGACGGTCGTTCTCCTGATTTTGTCAGTGGTCTTCAATGTAGTACTTGGAGACAGCTCGTACTTCGCCTCCCAAGAGATCATAGGAGTCAAGATAGCCACACCTATTGTGAATCTCTACCCCCTCCTGACGATCTTGATGGCATTCGTCTTCTTGAGCGAACCAGTCACACCTCTCTTCATTGTAGGAACGGTCACGATTATCTTGGGTGTGGTGCTCCTCAGCACACATGAGGAGGAAAATCCCCACGAACTTAGGGTTGTGGGTTTCATATACGCTATTATGGCGTTAGTACTTTACGCAGCAGGAGTCTTGGCAGTCACGTTCGCTTCAGTAGAGGTGGACGCCATTGTGGCCAATAGCATCCGTCTACCTTCTGCAGCAGTTTTGCTATTCACAATCAGCAGGTCACCAATCAAACGCAAAACCCTCGATCTGGACCGTAGGTTCATGTGGATTATGGCAGTCACTGGGTTCCTCGGAACCTACATCTCCTCTTATTTCCTCGTACTCAGCGCACAGACCTTAGGAGCGGGAATGACAGCAGTGTTAACCAGCCTAGGACCACTCTTCGCCCTACCATTGGCAATATTCTGGCTCAAGGAGAAGGTCACTGTCAAGATTATCACCGGTACGGTAATCTCGATAATTGGACTGATCCTCGTGCTCTCATAAACACATCATACATCATCTCTACTTCAATATTAAATGCTAGAATCCATTAT
>JALWRB010000487.1 GCA_027077875.1 Candidatus Heimdallarchaeota archaeon | reverse complement strand
CCTTGGTGTTTTTAACTGTCAATAGGTTCTCACTACCTGATCCTGTGATTGTTGCCTCGATGACAAATGGATCCCTTCGGCTCCCAGACCCAGATGAAGCTAATTCCGCCAATTTGGCGTCTCCATCAATAGTTGTGACTTCAGAGATAGCGTTGATGACAATCTCATTACTTGCTGGTTGAAGAGCAGATGAGGGTATAAGTGGAGCTAATAGAAGTAGCACCATGATATATTTTTTTGATGTATGCATCAAGAATTACGATTCGACTAAGAATAAAAATGCTGTGCGCAGTGTATCTAAAAATAGGAGGAAATAATTGTAGAAAACTCACTATTCAATATCTATTAATGGATAACTCCCCCTAAGTCGAGGTTTTAAAATGCTACTGAGCAAGATGACTCAATGAAGGTCTACGACTCAATAGTCGACACAATTGGAGATACTCCTCTGGTCAAGTTACACACTTTGAGCACCGACAAGGTGACTTTCTATGCCAAGGTTGAGGCCTTCAATCCAGGGCGGTCCTCCAAAGATAGAATCGCCGTACCCATGATCGATGACGCAGAGAAGAAGGGTCTGCTCAAGCCGGGAGGGACAATAATCGAGGCAACATCTGGAAACACAGGGTTGGCTTTGGCTTTGGTTGGGATTAGGAGGGGGTACAAGGTCATACTCGTAATGCCTGACAAAATGTCCCCCGAGAAGATCAACCTCGTAAAGGCCATGGGTTGTGAAGTAATAGTCACTCCAACCGAGGTAGAGCCAGATGATCCGAGGTCATATTACTCAGTGGCCGAGAGGCTTGCTAAGGAAACACCGAACAGCTTCTGGGCAAGGCAGTACTGGAATGAGAGCAATCCTGTAGCACACTATAACACCACGGGACCAGAGGTCTGGAGGGACACTGATGGTCGAGTAACTCATTTTGTCGCTGGAGTTGGGACTGGCGGAACCATCAGTGGAACGGGTCGGTTCCTGAAGGAGAAGAATCCTGAAATAAAGGTCATTGCTCCTGACCCTGATGGCTCGATCCTCGCACACTACCACGAATACAAGAATACCGACGTTCAGGCCCATGGTTACAAAGTAGAGGGAGTCGGTGAGGACATAATCCCCACAAATGTAGACTTCGATGTCATTGACAAGTTCGTCAAGGTAAACGACCAAGAGTCGTTCGAATGGACAAGAAGGCTCGCCCGTGAGGAGGGACTTATGGTAGGTGGGTCCGCAGGTCTAGCTGTCTCGGGAGCTGTGAAGTACGGGGATTATCCCGACGGTTCAGTGGTGGTCATCCTCCTTCCTGATACAGGTGAGAGATATTTAGGGAAGATCTTCAATGATATGTGGATGAGGAAGCACGGTTTTCTTCCTCCCGCGAAAAGTATCCCTGAGCTACTTGATGCAAAACCACCGAACCTTCAAGGGATCGTAAGCATTTCCAAGAGAGACACATGGAGGAAGGCTCTAGATGTCTTCCGAAAATTTGAGAACATTTCACAGGTTCTGGTCGGGGATGGTGAAGAGTTCAAGGTTTTACATCGAAAACAGCTCTATCACCAACTGATCAGATCGGATCTTGACCTCGACTCACCCGTTGATGTATCCAATCTAAAAGAGGTCGGTTCAATCGACATCTCAACATCCTTGGATCATCTTCGGGACTTCCTCAGAGGAGAAGACTTGGCGCTGGTCAAGGACAAAGGACAAATCGTAGGTCTCGTTACCGTTAAAGATGTAGTTGAGAATTCGGGATTGTAAGATGAGACGTAACGAGGTGAACAATGCAGTTGCTATCCTTCTCCTCACTCCTCTGCTATGGGTAGATATCAGACTTGGAGTTCTCCTGATAGTCCCCCTTTTATACAATTTCTGGGATTTGGGGCCTCACCTGAGCCTTGCCAATACTATCTCTGTCATCCGTGTAATTCTACTCTTCGTGACCTTCTATCTCATCACATCTGGATATGCTATCTGGGTCTTTGTCATCGTGTCCTCGGTCAATATCATAATCTTGGATGTCCTTGATGGGTGGATCGCTAGAAAGCGAGAGGATACAAGTGTTGCAGGGGCATTCATCGATATGGAGACAGACTCTCTGCAGGTGTACCTGACCTCCGTGATACTTCTACAGTTCATCGGTTACTGGTTAATCATCCCTGCAGTTCTTCGTTATGTCTATGTCATTCTGATCAAGGGATTTGAGAATGTCAGTGTCCAGTCCTCAACAATGACAAAGCTCATTGGATCTACCTCCTCCTCAGTTCTCGTGTTTTCCCTCCTGCTTTTGGGGAAATATCCAGTATATGTTACCATAATCGATGGTATAATCACCATCCTCCTTCTCTACAGTTTCTCCTCTTCATATTTCAGGGTCAGAAGTGTCAATAGTTGACGTATAATACATCCACATGTCTGATCTCCATTTTACATACCCCTCTTCTCACATCGTCTCTCCTCTCGTTGATCCACCTTTTAAACTCCCAGTCATCGTCCAGTAGGTCAGGTATCGAGTTTTCCATATAGTCCAATATCATCCCCTCTATCTCCTTGTCCATATCTGAGAGCTGCCATATCGAAGGCTTTATCCTTGTGGTCTTAGGGAGGTGATTCAGTATATCAGGTCCTATCCTCCCGCTCTTTCTCATGTGGTCATCATATAGATCGGTCCACCTCTGTGAATCAGTTATTGTCGTTCCAACATAGTTGAGGGTCGCATATACAATACTTGCTCTCC
>JALWRB010000486.1 GCA_027077875.1 Candidatus Heimdallarchaeota archaeon | reverse complement strand
GGTTGCGATGAGAGGTCATGTCAGGGCGAATGATAGCCTTGTCTGGAGGGCATGTCTCAGCTCGTTCTCGAACTCGTCTGTGATGATGTTTGCTATGTTGTGGTTCCTCTCCAGCTCCTGGATGATTGTTCGGATTGTCACTCCAATGTAGTCGACGTATTTCCTGCTGAAGAAGTAGCCCACGAAGCCCTCGGTCTCCACGATGGAGATCTTGAAGCCGAGGAAGTCGACGCTCTTGGGGTAATGGGTATCGCCGGAGGTGACCAGAGATACCTCTGCCAGCACATCGATCGCTGCTCGGAGGGCTGTCGAGAGGACCCCGAGCTCCTTGTCCTCTCCGAAGGAGTCCTCGCACAGGATTGTGCCACTCTCCCGTGCACTCAGGATGAAGTACTTCCCGTCGATGTTTTTGGGTAGGATGATGAATGGTTGCTTGGCGATGGCCAATGCGATGAAGGTCAGACCGGTGGCGTAGAAGATGAAGAAGACGAAGGGGTCGTCCTGCCTGATTCTCTGGATCATGACCACGATGAACGCGGAGGTGATGAATCCCCAGCCGATCCTGAGCATGATGACCTCCTGCCTGAACTTGGAGTAGCTGTAGGTGAGTGTGAGGTACATCAGACGCAGAGCCATCAGTGCTACTGGCAGTGTGACCAAGGGTATGAGGTACAGCGGTGTGAAACCCACTACAAATTCGTCGTTTACCAACTGGACTTCCAGCCCAGTCATGATCATCCCCGCAGAATAGGCGACGCTCACGATGTGGATAAGATCAAGTATGCGGATTTCCTCTCCTGTGATTTTACGCAGTGAGATCCAGATTACCATGATTCCGAGGACAATTGAAGGGACGGCTATCGAGATGAGGAGGTTGGCGAGTTCTAAATCGGAGGTTGACAGCTGCGTGAAGACGACGAACTCGATCGTGGCGTGGATTAGCAGGAGCATCATCCCTGAGAAGACACCGAGGAGTTCCCTCATCCTGAATCTTCGGTATCCGTTGAGGACAGCAATAGCTGACATAGAGATGAGCGTGACAGTTGGTGCGAGGAGGAAAATTCGGTGTCCGATACTAGGAGTCATGATAAGAAGAATATAAGTATTTTTTATCTGGAGATAAGATGCGAATCACCGCTCAGTATGCCCGATATGTTCACATAGCCATATAATCAGGGCACTGGAAGTGGAAGTGATGATTGAGGAACTGGGATCATACTATATTTGGGCACACGATAGGTACAGGAAGGTGATGAGTGATCTGAGCGACGAAGAGTTCGAGAGAGTGGATCAGAAGGTCGGGAAGAGTGTGCGCCAACTGGTAACGCACATGATTTTGATTACGGCATATAGCTACATGGATGAGGACTCGGTGGTAGAGTTGTCGGAGAGGGTAGCCGGTAGTGACAAGGGCTCTCTTCTTTTGTTGTGGAAGGAGGTAGACCTGCAGATGGCAGATACCTTGAAGAGCATGAGCACCGAGAGGACGAGAATGATTCAGACACCCACTGGTGACAAACAGGCTGAGGTCCCGGAGGATTTGTACTTCCTCTCGTTCACTGATCACAACACCTTCCACAGGGGGCAGTTATTGAGCATGCTGAAGTCACTTGGGAGACCGGGGATCAGCTCCGATCTCTTCTATTATTGCTTCGAGAGAGGTGGATGGCAGGACACGCCATCTGAGGGAAATAGTTAGAAGGTTCTCCAAAGGCATCTATAACTACCTTCCACGGATCTTTATCGGATAATACTCCTTCCAATATTATCCCATAGTGTAATAAATGATATTCTCTATGACTGTCATTTCTACCTTACACACACTACAGATACATTGAGAATTCCGTCCGATAATTACAGATATGTTTGTTAAAATGTCTCCAAAGTTAATATCTCTAGTTTCATTTTCTTTGCTACAGAATAATATAGATAGTTGTCTAGAAAGAATTATCCGATGTTGCTACTTTGGTACTCATATATGAAGGTAAGTCCGATAAAATTGTCAAACCGAGGGAATTCAGACTTTATTTGGTGGACGTTGTTACCTCTGACAAGTATTACATTATACAAAGCCTTAGGGAAACTGTACTTATCCGCGGAGGTGATCTCGTGAGAAGGCTAAACTCGATTTCAATAACACTAATCCTTCTTGGCATTACCTCTGTCTCAATGGCGGGACTACCCAATAAGAAGGAAGTACTTGTAGATCAGAAACTAGAAAATGACTCTTTTAGTTTGTACCGTGACCTCCAGATATACGTGAGCATCGGAGAGACAGTCCAAATCTTCATAAAAGGGAGTAATTCAGTTCCCGTCAATGTCACAATATTGGGCGATAATATTAATGAGAAGCACTCTGGTAGAAATTTGGACATTAAGTTCGCAAAGACCTTCACCGAGAGATCGATGATTATCACCATCGGAATAGAATCTGAAGTTCCAACATCTGTGAGTGTATACGCTTTTGTTGAGGGAGGAGATGGTCAAACTATCCTTTACATGATAGGTTTGATCTTGATGTTAATTGTGTTAGTAGCAGAAATGATAATTAGAAGAGTACATCCACCATATATTGAGGACGAGAGCAGATCAATTAGTATCGTAGGATTGTTGATCCCACTCGTATTTGTAGGTGACAACTTTCTCAACAACAGTGGACTAATACTGAAGTTTCAATTTCTTTGCGGATTACCATGCACCACACCATACTCAACATCACTACTTATTGAAGCTCTGTTTAAGTTT
>JALWRB010000485.1 GCA_027077875.1 Candidatus Heimdallarchaeota archaeon | reverse complement strand
CGTTAGACTTCCACGGTGTGATGGAGAAGAAGTTATTATGGCTCATCGAGGTCTTGAAATCAAAGAGCTTCGCCAGGTCATTGATATCCTTCATCTTGCCGTTGACGATCACATCGTCGTCCTTGAACGGTGAGGACGAGACGATACGCGCCCGGGATGAGTTGGAGTGCGTGACGAAGAGGATCTCCTCGATGAACTCCTCGACCTCTGTCTCCTCCACTATCTGCGAGTCCACCCACTCAAGGAGGCTGTTCCCGAGTTCCTCGAATATCTCCTTCACACCCTCTCCACTGAGAGCGCTCGTGAGTCCGTGAATAATCTTAAACTTATCCTCGTATTTGAATCTCATTTGTTCCACGAAGTTGGCCAGCTCTTTCCTCTTCTCCTCCAGCTCCTCTGGAGGGATGAGATCGGACTTGTTTCCCACGACTGCGATAACCGAGTCGTAGTGTGGATTCACCTCCATAACCTTCCTCAGCCAGACGTTGACGTTTATGAGAGAAGGGGGTACTGTGAGATCGTAGACGATTATCGTCCCTAGGGTGTTCATGAAGTACTGTGGATGGATCTTCTCGTACGCACCTGACCCTGCGAGGTCCCAGATAGAATAGCGGATAGACGCGTCGTTGACTTTGACATTCGTGTAGGAGAAGTCTGCACCCATGGTCGCGATGTAGTTCCGCTTGAAAGACTTCCCCATGAATCTTCTCCTCAGGCTCGTCTTCCCAACTCTCTCGTCTCCTACAAGAATGATTTTGAAGATGAAGTCCCTTTCGACGAAGGCCATACGAAAAGAAATCATACCTTCTCTTTAAGGTTTTTTCTCTCCCTGAAATATTCTGCTTAATCAGCGGTCTCAGATCTACTTTATTCAGTATACTAATTCGAAAGTCAAGAGGTATCCAAACCAGGTGTACCGTACCCGATACAGGTTGTCTACTTCCAGTAGTGCTTCATGATCCTTGTCACATTCCCCCACTTGATCTTCTCCATATCTCCTTCGCTGAGGCTCAGTTCCTCCTTCACCCGGTCGAAGAGAAAGGGTAGTGAGGTGATATCCTTCATATCATCTGGGAGAGTGGCCCCGTCGAGGTCTGCTCCCGAGTGCACGGATGACGAACCTCCGATTTCGATGATCTTTTCGAACATACGCACGGCGTCTGCAGTGGATGCCTTCTCCGGTTCGGAGTTCAGGAATGCCTTGTACAGGTTGACACCGATCGAGCCACCAGTGTCCACCAGTGCCTGAGCCATCTCCACGGTGAGGTTACGACGGTGGTCGGCGATCTCCCTGATGTTCGAGTGGCTGGCCATGATCGGCGAGTTGGTGTGAGACAGCACGTCCCAGAAGGACTTGTCGTTCAGGTGGCTGACGTCGATGATGATCCCGAGGTCCTCCATCGCAGATAGCAGATCCTTTCCTGCCTCGGTGAGTCCCCTGTGTTCTCCCTGCTCCTGACCCGTGGCGAAGAAGTTCTCCTCATTCCACGTTAGGCCCATGGACCTCAGCCCTAACTCGTGGTAGATGTACAGTCTGTTGAGATCCGTGTCGATCCCTGAAGCTCCCTCGAAATGAAGCACGATGCCGATATCTCGGTGCTCAGGTTTCTCGACTCCTTTCCTACTATCAATCAGGGAGTTAAGGTCAGCTATTGTCTCTATCTTATGGAATCTATTCCGGGGGTCGTTCACCATCCTCACCCAGTTGGCGAGCATCATCTCTGTCCTGTAGTGTCCGTCTGTCGGGTATCCTGTGAAGAACCCGCACAGGAGATTTGCCTGCTGGGCCCTGTGGAGGTCGACGTGGCCAACTTCAGATTTGGTGTGGAACTCCCTCTTCTGCTTGTTCATTGCCCAGAGGGTGTCAATGTGGGTATCTATAAACACAGGTTAACATGCGCATGCGGGGTAATAGCTGTTGCGTTCTTCCTGAGAAGTTACGATCACTTCAGGATAGAGTTGATCTCAATGATATTGCCCGATGGGTCCCTGATGTGTAGCGTTCGAACTCCCCACTCATGCCTTGTAGTCGGAGGGTAGAGGATGGGGAAGCCTTTCTTGTTCAGCTCGTCTGCGACAGCGTCCACATCGTCTACTTGGTAGATGATCACAGTTTTGTCTTGGCACTCGTGGATGTTCTCCGTTGGAGTCATCTCCAATGCCTCCGCCATGAGCTTCCTGTCGAAGATTGCGATCTTGATGGAACCAGCTAGGAACTCAGCATAGACGTCGTCGTGGGCTCCGATCTTGCATTCCAAGCCCATGACATCTGTGTAAAAATCGAACATCTCATTGAAACAATCTGTTAGTAGTCGAACGTATGTTACCGTGCCTTTCATTGTGTACGCTATGACGTAATGGTGTATTAATTTTTCCTATTAGGTGCGGATCAGTGACAATTACCTTATCCTCTCGTAGTTCTCAACCCAGTCGCTGACCTCGTCCAGTTGCTTGATCTCGTCTCCTTCCAACTTGAGCTCAAGCGCTCCAAGGTTCTCCTCCAGTTGTTCGACCGAGTTGGCCCCGATGATGGGGGCTGTGATGAAGTCCTTGCTAAGCATCCAAGCCAAAGCGACTTGTGAGGGTTTAGCTCCGTGACTCTCTGCGATTTCTAGCACCATGTCAAGTACATTCCACCTCTGTTCACTGAAGTACCTCGATTGCACGCCCTTGTTCCTCGGTGTGTCTGGGAGATCCGCATCCCTCCTGTACTTGCCAGTCAGGAATCCTCCTGCAAGAGGGCTGTA
>JALWRB010000484.1 GCA_027077875.1 Candidatus Heimdallarchaeota archaeon | reverse complement strand
TTCCAGTGGATTGCCCGGATCAACCCATTGACCTATGGAACACAGGGGCTTAGGGCTGCAATCTTTGGGAACGACTTTGTGGGAACAGCAGCAGTTGATCTTCAGCTGTTCAACGAGCACATTGCAATATTCAATCTTGCACTCCTACTTGTTGTTGGCTTGGTATTCTTGGGTATTGGCTCCCGTTTATTCCTAAGGTCTCTGGAGAAATAGTTCAGAATACCCGATTGTGGACGAAGGTTGGTGCTTATAATTCGACGTTAGATCAAAATATTTTATAGCAAGTGTGTAAAAATAAGTTGTATTGAAAGATCACAATATTATCTTGCTAGTTTTCTTACAACTAATTGCTCTCGGACTGACGCTCTATGCGTACTCAAGAATTGGATTGACCACTGGATTCATTGCATTCACGATATTATTCTTCTTTCTAGCATACCTAATCTTCATCACCACATGGAAGAAAAGTTCACCTGTAGAGGTTCCAAAGGAGGTCCAGATGCCTACGATTGCTCATCTCAAGGATTTGTGGATAAAGTATGCCAAAGAAGGATTCCTAGGTCCGCTCCGAGATTATCCCACTGATGAAGAACAGATTGAAGTGATAGGGATGAAAACAGCCGAAGTCTTTGAGGTGGAGACTGATATTCTACGATATCAGACCAGTCACCGAGAATACGAGAGACCATGGTCCCAAGCCTCATCCCTGAGGTTCTATGACAATCCTGTCCCTGTTGCTTACCCTACGGATTACCAAGACGAGGAGCAGATATATCCAATACAGTCTACACTGAAAAGACACAGATGTGAGAAATGCAAGGGAAAGGGGAAAATAAAGTGCCCGAGATGTAGGGGTAGAGGAGAGGTAAGTGACGTCGATGGGTGGGATACATGTATGAAGTGTCATGGGAGGGGGAAGATTAAGTGCAAAGTTTGTGATGGGGAAGGATTACTAGGTAGGTACAAAACGGAGGAATGGAGATTCATCCACTACGTAGGTCAGAAAACAGTTGGATACGATGATGAAGGTAACCTGACGGATGCAATATCAGATATACCAAACTCCTTTGCAGAGGAGCTAGATTATCTCAATAATGAAAAGTACAAGGAATATTTCCAAGAGCATCGTGATGATCCAATTATCGCAGCACTGGAAAGCATGCAACAGGAATTACAGCAGGAGATAGAGAGTAAGGACAATGTGCACATGTACAGATTCACCTTCCGTTCCATTCCTCGATTGACTGCTGACGTAAGATACAAGGGGAAAAAGTATCAACTAATAGCCAGAGGTTTTCCTCCCCTGACTTATAGTCTAGCTACACTCCCTCAGCCTCCGATCCGCTTAGAAAAAGTTCTGGGGATTCTACTTCCCCCAGTCTTGATTATCAACCTCTTGGCATTTCTTTGAAAGAGGAGGGAAAGTAGAGAAATATTGATATTAATTGTCACGTCGACTAGCAGCTCAGATTCATAATCGTATACTATAGGGTTGATAAATATATTCTATAGACCTTAGATCATGTTTAAATAGAAATTTAATCCTTTATTGTTAATGTCTATGAGCGGGTCTATTGACACTGTACCGAAGGCAAGTATAAAACAAATAAAAATTATTCTTAGTACGGTGATTGATGACCTATCCGCCCAAGAGTCCCAAGGGATTTTTCTTTGGGGTCCTCCCGGAATTGGAAAGTCATCATTGGTCAAGCAGATTGCGAGAGATCGTGGAATGAAATTGGTTGATCTCAGATTGCCTCTCCTCGATCCTGTCGATCTCAGGGGATTACCAATGGTCGAGAAGGAAACGGGAAAGGCCAGGTGGCTACCTCCTGATTTTCTTCCAGATCAGAGCGAGAAAGAGGGCATTCTTTTCCTCGATGAGATCAATGCGGCGCCTCCGTCCGTTCAAGCTGCAGCATATCAGCTGGTGCTCGACAGAAAAGTAGGGGAGTACCGTCTGCCACCCGGTTGGATTGTCATTGCAGCTGGTAACCGAGCGGCAGACCGTAGTGTCTCCTACCGACTTCCAACCGCATTGGCCAATAGGTTCACTCACTTTGAGGTCATCGCAGACGTCGAGGAATGGAAGGCCTGGGCGATGAGCGTGGATCTGGATCCCTATGTGTACAGTTTCATCACCTACCACAATGACATGCTTATGAAATTCGATCCCAGCAAGGAGAAGACAGCTTTTGCGACCCCTCGTTCTTGGGAGTTTGTGTCGAAGGTACAGAAGCTGAGGGACACAGATTTCATGCTCTACAATCTCACGGTAAAGGGCACAGTTGGTCAAGATGCTGGAGAACAATTTATCAGCTTTTTGAATTTCCGATTGGACCTTCCTGACCCAATTGATATTCTCGAGGGTAAACCTTACGAAATGCCAACGGAGATTGATGCTGCGTACGTACTCATGGGTGCTCTTATCGGTGCACTTCGTACCCACAATAGTGAGGAGCACATTGACAATTTCATAAACTACGTCTATCAGTGGCAGGACACGCCATATCCAGATTATGCAGTAGTTCTGATGCGGTCTATGATCTGGTTGATGAAGAAGATCGACAAACTTCAGGTACTCATGCAGAACGAGAACTATAGGAAATGGCTGATGATGAACGCTGATGTCATCACTCCTGATGAATAGAACTATATCTTCAAGAACATTTAACAGACTGATCAGATATGAGAGATGTCTCCTTCTCCGATTTTGTCAGAGATGAGTTCAGCAGAGAGAACTGGCGTTACAATGTTCT
>JALWRB010000483.1 GCA_027077875.1 Candidatus Heimdallarchaeota archaeon | reverse complement strand
GAAGCGTCGAGCTTACCGTTGAGTAGCTCAAGTGCTCCTCCCGATGAGGATAATGTGACATCCACGTTACTATACTTCCCCCCTATGAAATTCTGAGCACTTACAGTCACATTAGTTTCGAAGCCCGAGTATACATTAGATGGGGCATTTACGTCGGTGACATCTAGACTTAGGACATCGGTCGTGAGAGTGATAATCTGATTGGTGAAGGTATAGACGTCAGAACCATCGGTGACCGATGCAATTACCTCAGCAGTGCCTTCGACAGAGGGGGTACTCCATGTCAACACAAGGTATCCAGAGGAGTTGGTTGCGGCATACTCGGTTGATATGGACGCGTCCTGATCAGTCAGTCCTCCACCACTTATTGTCCCACTGCTGTCAGCACCATCATTCACCAGTATCTGAAGTGTCAGACTAGCACCTTCCAGCTTTGCATTTGACGCATCAGCTGCGAAGAGGACAATAAGTGTGTCTTGCCCCGATGGAGCGTAACCCAGCTCACCGATAGTAAGTGTAGAGCCGGAAGGTACCACTGCATAAGTATTCGATGTCGAAACGAACATAATCAACATCCCAATAAGCAGAACTTGATTCCGATATCTCGAACCTAATGAATATTTCATTGATTAAATTTTGTGCCAGTCATTTAAAAAAGTAGACAATAATAAACATCCTAGGATAATCAAACACAGGATAATAGACATCTACTCATCAGGAACCATTACCGTATTTTTGAGATGATTTATCACTACAATATCTAAATCTATTATTTCAACTAAAGATCTTAAAACTAGCTCATGAAACTCTATTGAAGAAGAATCAGGAAACTATTGAGGTATTCTCACATTTCACATCAATTTTCATAAATCATTTAATTTTATTTCAACTAAGTGAATTTAGCACACACAACCAGATGTCCTTGAAACTGTCTCTATTGGGCAGATCTAACACCACACTCTGACGCTTTCTCTCGAGAGTTTCAGGATTGTCCAGAATTTCAGAAGTCTTGGAGCAGATCTCGACAACATCAGAGACATCTTCGATGAGCACCGCGTTCCGCTCATTCACAATATCCTCGCGATATCGTCCATTTACCACTGGGACAACGCCCGCTGCTAACCCCTCGATTACGGTAAAGGAGAGAACTTCGTGGGGTGTTGGAGTCAGAAGCACATCTGATATTGAGTAGAGATCCCAGAGATATTTCTCCGGTACCATGCCTAGAAAGCGGATATTGCAACTATGAGAGGATGCCTTCAGCTTCATCTCCTCGAGGAGATAACCGCTACCACCCATGAGGGTGACTGTATCCTCACGTCTTGACAATCTACACATGACTTCAGTAATCACTTCTACATTCTTTTCTCCCGAGAATCTCCCAAGGTACAGCACTACTTTCTTACCTTCAGGGATATCAAATCGTTGCCTTAGATACTCAACATGATCAGGAATGATAGATCTGGGCTTGACGACAAATGGAACCTTGCTCATTGCCACATGTTCTCCAGCAAGTTTTCTTACCTTAACCCTGAACTTGTTGGTAGCGTAGACGAAATGATCCATTTGTTTGTGAACCATTATGGCCATGTGACCAAGGTTCGTTTTGAGGAACCGTGGGATGTCGAACGCGTGATGGAGAAGCTCCATCTCATTGTGGTGAACGAAGAGTATTTTTCGTTTTCTAAGAACGCTGGCTATAATTATACTGTAGAATCCCAGAGGAGCGAACGAGTTGAAGATGACCACATCCGCCTTATAGATCTCACGAAACACAGATAATG
The DNA here is from genome assembly GCA_027077875.1 of Candidatus Heimdallarchaeota archaeon. Taxonomy (GTDB): domain Archaea; phylum Asgardarchaeota; class Heimdallarchaeia; order Heimdallarchaeales; family Kariarchaeaceae; genus S139-21. The sequence continues at coordinate 9,105 of JALWRB010000483.1, read as the reverse complement.
TAGGAAGTGTCCAGAAGTATGAGTGGAGTTGTACAGGAATAACTGGGATACGAATAACTTTGAAACAGAACAGTGAGTCGTCACATGGGGGGTAGTATCTCTTTGGAAAACGGGGAACCATAAGTATCACCTCATGGACCTCACGCAAAGCCTCTGACAGTTCAGTGATGAATCTAACCACACCATCCTTGGCTGGACAGAAGGTATCTGATATGATTAGAACCCGCATCTGAGACATGTGTCAAGTGTATTTCAATAACCCTTTTCATTGGTCAGTGGTTATTTCGGTCAGTGCGAATCAATTTCATCTCTCTCAGTCCAGATAAATTCAGAGGTGGTGTACAGGTATCACCCACGAGACTAGCTTGTGCTCTACAAGAATTGGGTCATGAGATTGTCTTCAATGCACGGAGGGGAGAATTTGATATCATACATGTGCACAATGCCTTCACCCTTATGCCTATGAAGAGGTTTGGGAAGACCCCTATTATTTCCCACGGTCATTCTGTGAGGGCAGACCTTGAAGGAGGGGTAATTGCACTTTCTCTTTTCAAACCACTCCTGATCAAACTGATGAAAAGAGTGTACTCTGCATCAAGATACATCATCCCCGTCAGTGAATTCGCCGAGAAAGAGATCAGAGATCTTGGAATTGACCTTCCCACAAGAGTGATCAGTAATGGAGTGCCCCTTGCTTCCTTTCCCTATGCAACTGATAAGGAGAGATGGAGTGCGAGAAGGGTGATTTGCGACCTCCATAACATTCCAGAGGACAATACAATCGCACTCACTGTCTCCAGTCTGTTTCCAAGAAAAGGGATAGCGGATGCGGTGAGATTTGCCCGAGAACATCCAGAGATTACGTTATTGTGGATTGGGAAGTCACATCCAATCTATCCGTTCACCTTCCTGCGAAGAAAAATGGGCAAACTTCCTCCTAATTTCTTGCTCCTCGGATATGTGGAGGAAATTCTGAACTATTACCATGGTTCGGATGTATATCTCTCCTTCTCCCACGTCGAGACCGAGGGCATACCATTACTTGAAGCAGCAGCATCTGGGCTACCCATTGTGGCAAGAGACATCCCGGCTTTCTCGTGGCTAGAGGATGGGAAGCACTGTTTGAAATTCAGCGTAACCGATAATATAGGAAATTTAGTAGATACGATATTGGCAGAAGATAAGGGTTATCGAAGTGAGAGTTTCTCCCTTGTTCAGCAACTGGATATGCCCAATATTGCGAGGAGGGTAGAAGAGGTTTACAGAGAAGTTATGTGGTAAGTTGAGGATGAGTGAAAAAAATCTTATTCTAATATACCAGTTCAATATTATGGACAATCTGTTGTCTCCAGATGAGACTTTAAGGAGAGAAAGTGAGGAGAGGATGCTCTCAGTCTGTGAAGACATAGTATTCGGGGAAAAAGTACCATATCTGCTTGAAATTCTGCCAGTTAGTGAGGATAATGAGACTACACATCAAATTTCAGAAGCCATAGCGAGGTACTTTTCTGCTTTCCCACAAGAATACAGACGACTACATATGCACGTAAAAGAAGCACTGGCAAACATTGTCAGCAGAGATTTGTCTGATACAAGTCCGCACCTTCCACCCGTCCTCAATCTCATGCAGTTCTCAATCAATCATCTTCAGACAGACAAGAATGCACTACAAGTCTGGGTACCCACTTTGCTTGAACTTGGAAAAATTGAGGGCTCACTGAGAGACATGGCAACCGCACCAATATTCTCTGTTTCCCAAGCAGATCCAGATGTATTGAGAGAGCATATCCCACAAATACTAGATGCGGTAGATAGAGGGAACCTATCTCTATTGACACCATTGTTCAATCTCTATACCGTTAGTCCTTATGAGTTCAGGAAAAGGGTAGGTACTTTTGTAAGTATCTTAAAATCAGACCTCGGGAGTTCATCCCTCTCACTCATGATTCTACAGAAAATCGCAGAGAATAACCCAGCTTCCCTTGTACATCACATCCAAAAAATTGCTATGGAGCTTAAAGTCCCTATCAATGCTCCAACTATCTTGAATATATTTGGGCAGATCGCCCGGGATCATCCAATGGCAATTGAACCCTATATTGATCTGATAGCAGAAGTATCCAATGAAAATAGTAATCTCATCAATCAAGCCTCTAACGTATTTGAATTGGTGGGCAGTCGTGTTCAAACCGACAAGATCCTGAGTATTCTCTTTAGCTTTATGAGGACTTCGAACGATGTTTCACCGATTCTTAGAGCAGTCCGCGGTATTGGGGAAAGGAAGAAAGGAGCTTTGAATCCATACATTGAGATGATCCAAAGATATGAGAATAATCCACAAGAAAGAGTTCGGGAGGAAGCCAGATTAGTTGTTGACCATCACGAGGGTAAAGATGTAAGGTCTCTTTCAAGACAAATAGAAGAACAGAACCAAGAAATCTCCAAGACCGTGACATCCATTCAATCACTTGTTGATTACATAGACGAAAACATCTTCATACTAAAGGAGTTTATGGCAGACGTAGCCAAGAGGTTACCAACCCCCAGAATCTTCTCGACAGAGGGGGTAATTCGCAAAAGAATGGTTCTTCACTTCATCTGTGACAGGGAGGAAGAGGGTTGTCTGTACCCTGAGAATGCTGCATTTATTGTCATTAGCAAGGAATGGCATAGATGGTTGAGATTAGCCTTCTCGGCATTAAAACTCGGGAAGTCCATCCTTGTTCCCCAATCCGTTAATGACGTAGGTGAAGCAATTCGAGATATATACAATTCGTACAAAGACGTAAGTGAGGTTGAATTCTTGGAATTTATTTCTCATCCATTTTTGACTAGTGAGGAGCAGGATAAGCTCATTCACCAACTCATGGACTCAGGATACTTCGAGGCTTTCAGGTACGATGCTCAAAATGCAGATTGGATCTGTTCAGCCTGTGAGAGATTAGGATATTAATTATTTTTACAGAGATCACAAAACGTTTAATTACGGATTCACCAATTCGCTAGTATGCCAGAGAGAATCAAAGAGAAAGTGGAGAAATTGGAGGAGTTGTACAAGAAACTCCTGGAACAGGCCAATATAGACGGTAAGATAACTAAAGAAGAGGAGGAAATCCTCGAAAACATCCGGTTAGGGATAGAGGAGTTCAAACAGTACGCGGACAAAGCCCTTGAAGATAACCTAGTCACAGTTTCAGAACACACGAGAATGCTACAGCTGCAGAATAAGATATTGAGAGAAAGTGAAAAACAGGCCCTGATGGATGATAAGATCTCGAAGGATGAGAAAGAATTACTGGAGCTCCTGATCAAGTCAATACGTAGTCTTTAATCCTCTACGGGTTCAATCAAACTCTCGAGTTTTTTGGGATCTACTTCAAGTCCAGGGTGTGCTTCGTTGGCGTGCTCGATCATTTGCTGAACTAGAAGTTTGTGGTCATTTCCCATGACACTGTGTCGGCACTTCTCATTCAGCGTCTTGTCGAAGTGAATGCATTTTAGTTGACGGATTAGATCTGTAGTCTTCATGGAATGATACTTATCGTAGTTCTATTTATAATTTCTCTACAATAAATATTACACAGAGAGTTTTACCCTTCTCCGAACACCCATGACAACAGAAGTGAAGACCACAGCAACCAGTACAGGGTAGTAACTAACAGGAAGAGGAGACGTAGGAATAGCAGAGGAGTTTACCGTAATATTAGAGATATCTGTGATGTTCACGTATTCCGTTATGACCGACTCATTGATCGATACCACGGTTGTTGTCTCAGTTACGGTCTCGGTATCTGTGACTGTATCTGTAACTGTTTCAGTAATGGGTTGGAGAATTATCTTCTCACCACTGTCCGTGTACGAGTAATCCCTAGCTTCGAGGTATGGGCCATAACCACCTTCACCTCTCGTCAGATTCTCAACTACAAGTGGTGAAAAGTAAGCGACCTTCTTACTGCCATAGTAATAATATTGGTCATCTTGTATGAACTGGATAGAGTCGAGAGTAAGACCTGACACCCCAAAATAATCAAGGACTGAATCTACAGGAACACCATAATACTCCATCATCAGATCGACTTGAATATCGTGGTCGTTGAAGAGGTACATACTATTGGACGAATTTTCAAAATATCCAGTATATCTCTTCACCATGACCATGTCATAGCTCGATCCGTCCGCATCCTTAAACACAACCACAACGCCGATATACGCTGCCTCATACTGCCCTCCAAAATCGTACCACCTGAAGACAAGCGACTCGTTTGATCCTGAAGAGAAAGATCTGGTCACACCAAGCTCTGTCAAGTTATATCGAAGCACACCGTTACCTCCCAACTTTACGTATGACATAGACTCGTTGACCTCTTGATTATACTTGATCAGGGAGAAAACCCTATCATTAGATGACTCAAATACAATAGACTTGTTGATTGACTCTGCGGGATCGAAAATTGCCTGAGGATTCTTGAATGACATGAACTGGAAATTAGACCGAAGAGATTTCCCGTAGTAACCACCTTCAGCGTCCTCGTCACGTTGGAGAGAAGAGGTAAACATAGGCTGCTGATAGTAAACCTTTCTGTCCCCATTGAAACTTATTGAAGAAGCGTGTATTACCCTGAAGACCTTCATCGTAAGTGTATCGACTCCGAAGAAATCGTACATAAGGTCTGTACTTATTCCCCATCTCTCCCAATACATCCCATAGCTAATAGATGGGGAAGCAAATTTCAGGATTGACGAAGAGGTGTTACTATAAGTTCCAACATAGTGCTTTGCAATATACACAGATTTTGTCGAGTTATCTTCTGCCCTCATCACAAATTGCATACCTGCGTAGGTTCCATCTGATTCCTCACCGAAATCAATCATGGTGAAAGTAAGGAATGAACCTTTAGGGACAGTCACTTCACTCCCATATTCAGTGAGATTGTACATGACCTGCCCATTACCCGTCAACCTCAGGACGTCATTTGAGTCGTAGACTCCAACAGATACGTCAGAGAAACTGTAACCTGTCGAAGTGTCCGTTATAGTGGCTCGTGTAAGGTTGAGGAATTGTGAGTACACCGGAGTGTCTGTAACCAAATCGGGATTTGGAGAACCAATCACCCAGTTCCCGTAAAAGGAAGTGGTGATCAAAACAGCAATTAGAATATAAATTGAACCGTTTTTCACAACACCATGTAGCGCAAATTAAATTTAAGGTTTTCTAGTCCCAGCCAAATTTTTGCACACATAATATGTAAGAAAAATATACTCAGAAATGCCAAGAAATCCATCAAATAGCAGCAGAGTCAACCAGTACTACTCAGTCGAAGTCTTCGACATTTTCCTCGATCTTGGCACAGCACGCTTCTGCTTCTTCAAGAAGTGGGGTGTCAATATCGTCTCTATGCTCCTTTGCCCAGTCAATAATCTCCTTGATTTGCTTACCGCAGCATCGCCCAGTTGGGTTTGTGATCTTACAGTTTTTCCCTGTGTTCGCCTGTGTGAAATTCTGAATATCAATCAAGCTGTCACAGCATTTCTTGACCAAGAGCTCATCGATAATCGTCTGCTCAAGAACATTCTTACAATAGCACACGGGACGATTCTCCGTCCTCAGCGGGAGCTTGTGCATAACGGTGCTCTGAACCTCATCTTTTGAGTAATAGAGCTGCTTTCCTGGATTGAAGTAGTAAACTGGACAGTCCCTATTGGGACAGAAGAAGAATCCTTTCTCCTCAATATCCGTCCAATAAGCCGGTCGGAGGTGATTGGCCAATGTTTCTCTAAGAATTCTTTTACCCTTCTCGCCACAGAGTTTACAGAAATTCTCCTTTGTGGAGGAGTCCCCATCAAATTCAAGGGTTACTCCCCCTCGTGTTGTTACACTGTTCATATTATTAGATAGATTCCCACATTTAATAAACTACTGACTACAAAAGCCAACCACCTAACTAATAGATAAATAATTATTTGAACATATTCAGGGATATGTTCAATTCGAGATATGCATATTTGAACCATAGATTTATTAGAACAATTGATCCTTGTGTATGGTATGGAAAACAGGAGGTCCTCTTCATGGGTTAGAACTGAACGTGCCTCACCAAGCTTAGCGGTCATCGTCATGATGATCTCCTATTTTCTGGCATCAGAATATCCTGAACAATCCACTCTAATCTACTCATCCGTAATTGCTATCGCGGTTCTCATTGCATTAGTACTCTTAGTGACATATCTTGCTAGGAATAGTGAAGTTGAATAGATTGAAACCTATCTGACCGTGTGTACACCATTGAAAGAAGTTACAGAGGACCGAAGTTCAAATTCAAAAAATCAGTGTTCATCGCTTCAATCTACAGTGTAAGCAGTAGGAAAGAAGTAAAACAGATACGTGAAAGGGTCTCTGAAGAGTTCAGGAAAGCCAGCCATAATGCATGGGCGTTCAGGATACTCATGGATGGGAATGTGGTAGAAGATGATGGAGACGACGGTGAGGTCAAGGGCACAGCAGGCAGGATGATCGCTACTCACCTTGAGCACTCAGGCTTGGTAAATGTGATCCTCTTTGTGACTAGGTTCTATGGTGGGATTAACCTCGGGAAGGGAGGTCTTATCCGGAGTTATTCTAAGGTTGCCAAGGAGCTCGTGGACAACATCCCTAAATATCAGATAGATTAGGTCATATACGTTACATAATTTGCATAAAATTTTCTCTAACATCGACCAATGTCGAGAAAAACTTATAATCAGAGAGTATATTATTAATCAATGTCGACATACAAGGTAAAAGAGAATCTGTCTATTGGAAAGGATACCTACGACATCCTTGACGAAAACGAGCAACTTCTCTACAAGGTTAAGGGAAAGATGATCAACGTTGGAGGTGCGAAGCTCAAAGTCTACGACAGTTCAGAGAAGGAAATAGCTGAACTGAGTAGTAACATGAGAAAGAACTCTTGGAAATTAACTCCAATAGATGAAGGTCAACCCAGTGCCTCCTACACCATCAAGGGGTTCTTCGGTAAGAAATTCACCTTGATGCAGGATGACAAGGTGCTCGAAGGTAAGGTCAGGAGGGCTAACATGGCACTGGCATCACTCGATGGCATGGAATTGTACATGAAGAAGAACCTTGCATTCAAAGATGTATACACCGTCGAGGCACCAGAAGAGATTGACCCGATGTGCTCAACTATCTCGGCTGTTGTATATGATCAAGTCTTCAGAGAAGGCAGTAATGATAGTAAGGGTTTTGGCATCCTGAGAAGTATTTTAGGAAAATTCATTTAGATTGCGAGTATCTCTATCAAAAATCAAGTATCAGATTAATAATATTTCAGAGTTTACATTTCATATGGCTATATTGAGTTTAAGAGATTGTTTCGGATAAAGTAATTATGCCTCGTCTGGGCTTTCTCCGAGATAGGCGTCAAGCACCATCTTGTTCTCCTGGATGTGCTTGCTGTCACCTTGAGCAATTACTTTCCCATCAGCGAGGACAAAGATCTCATCTGAGAAGCTCATGACGACGTCCATATTGTGCTCAATAAGGAGAACATCTATGCCCTGCGTGTTCTTGAGATCAACGATCCTGTCGAAGATCTTGTTCGCGAGGGTGGGGTTGACACCTGCAACTGGTTCGTCAAGGAGCAGGAGGGACGGTTGAGTCATAAGTAACCTACCGATTGCAAGGAGCTTCTGCTGGCCTCCAGAGAGCTCATCAGCAAGGTGATCGGCGACGTGATCAATCTCGAGGAACTTCAGGATGTGCAATGCCCTCTTGACATATCTAGCCTCCTGCCTCTCCCATAATGGTTTTCCAAGTACTGCCCAGATGATCGACTCTCCGACCTGATCTTGAGGCGAGACAAGCATGTTCTCTAACACACTCAACTTGGGGAAATTACGGGTGTGCTGGAAGGTCCTGACCATCCCCATGTGCGAGATAGACTCGGGATCGTTATCGCTAATGTCGGATTTCTTGAACCGAACTTTACCCGCATCTCCCTCGTTGTCAAGGAATCCGCTGACCACGTTGAAGAAGGTGGACTTTCCACTTCCATTGGGCCCGATCAGAGAGGTCAATTTACCCTTCTCTACCATGACTGTAGCTCCATTGAGTGCCTTCACACCTCCGAAGTTCTTGTGCACGTCCTCGGCATCGAAGATGTACTCTCCCATAGCTACCTCCTCAGAACTCCCAGACAATTCAAGGATTTGGTCACCTCTAGGAAGAGTCGCACCAGTGAGCTTCATAAGGCTCTGGACAACGACATTACCCTTGAGCTTCTCCTCGCTTTCCTCAAGCAAGTAGAGGTAATCGAGGTACTTCTGGTTGTTCTGTTGTTTCTCGGGGAAAATACCTTTCGCAGAGAATACTAGGAAGATTATCAGTAGCAACCCAATTGATATCTGTGCAAGGTTACTGGGATCAACCCTCTGACCCTCTGTCCAAGGATAATATGGAAATTGATCCCTGAATTTAAGCAGACGTCCAGCTGCGACTTTCAGGAGTTGGATCAAGACAGCTCCATAGATAACACCCTTATTGTTCGCGGTCCCACCAATGATCACCATAATATAGAGTGTGAAGGTAATAGTAGGCAGGTATGCATCTGGAGTGATGGTGAATATATTGTAGGCAAATATCACCCCAGCAAGACCAGTGAGGGTGCTAGATATCACCAACCCTTTGAGTCTGTACTTGAAAAGACTCTTTCCAACAGATGTGGCGCTCGTATCATCTTCTCTTATTGCCCGGATTGTCCTGCCAAAAGGTGATGTGATGATCTCCCTAAGAGCAAGGTAGATCGCTGCCATAACATAGTAGGACATGAGCATCAAGTACCAGTATGGTAACTGAACTGTAGCTAAGTTAAGGATGTACATCGACACGGAGAACACTATGATCTCAAGGACAAGTGAAACTATACCAGCTACCAAGATATTCTGTGATCCCATACCAAACTCAGTAATTATACTCCTCATTCCAAGGATGGCATAAGGGGTAAGTAACATGAAGAGATCAAGGGATACAGAAGGAGTTCCAAAGTATGACCCCATGTTCAGAAGGGAGAAGAGCAATCCCAAGACCAGAGAAAATGTAACTGACTT
>JALWRB010000482.1 GCA_027077875.1 Candidatus Heimdallarchaeota archaeon | reverse complement strand
GCCAATTGATCTGCAACCTCATCGACATCCATACCTTTGAAAGCTCCTAGAATATTTTTATCGAGTTTTTCATCTGGGAGTTTCCACAACTCGGTTAGATACATTTTCCATGAGATAAATACAGTTCTGGTCCTCCGAGATACTGATAGACAATCCGAAGTAATGATATCCTGATCTTTTGACAGCTATAGTTACACACTGCACATACACTGACAGTTAGGAATTGAGCTTATTTCTACGCGGATTTCGGTTAACCTAACATAGGTATAAAACGGTCACTTATTTGCCAGCTAAGGTCGGAAATAGAAAAGAGAGGAGAACACGATCTAGAAATGATTTAAATGCTATAAGAGATAGTATGGGTATGGAACGAGTGTCCAATGTAGAGGAGGCAATAGAGAGCCGAGCGAAACAGATCGCTACGGTTGTTCTAGCATTTGTCTTCACAACAATAGAGAGCATAGCTCCTGACCTTACGGTTATCCCTGGGATAGAGATCTCTGGGCAGAACTTGGGGATTTTCATACCTGCTTCTGGTGCGATTATCTTTGGGAAAGGAGTTGGTGCTGGTGCGGCCGGTCTTGGCTCGTTGGCGAACGAGTTCAAGAACGTGCTCACTGGAGAACCGATAAACGGATTGTATAGTATTGGGGTACTGCTCAATGCTGCATCGTTGTCGATTGGGACTTTGACAGCAGGGCTCCTCGGGACTCCTGAGGGAGAGGACTTTCTACCGAAGAACCTTAAGCAGACCTTTTTTGGTCTGCAGGAATGGGCGAGTGTTGGTAGGAAGACTCTTGGATCTGTGATCGGGGTAGGCATGACGGGTAATTTCCTTTATGCTTACGGATCCCAGATCCAAGAGGGTGCGTCAATCGCAGGAGGAACAGTTTTCTTTCTGCAGTTGTTCATTCGGGACACCATTGTGCTGGTTACTACCCTTCCTGTCATGTTCATCTCGTACGATATTTTCCAGATGCTTAAACAGAGGAAGGCGGAGCTCATGGAGACGTTGCTCAAACAGGTAGACTGGAAGATCACTGACTCCGAGCCTGGTCTTGAGGTCCTATCGGTTAAATTGCCTGAGAGCTCGATGATCCAGGGTAAGTGGGTTCCTGTGCTCTTGGTGTTCAGGAGTTTGAGGGATGAGCCTACAGCGTATAATATTGAGGGAGTGGCGACGACGAAGATCACTCCTATGAAGGACAAGACTCCTCCGCTCAAGAAGGGGGAGAAGTGGATACAGTCGTTCTTCATCCTGCCGTCTAAGCAGAAGGTTGTCAACGCTAGGTTCAGGATACTTCCTGTGATGAAGCCTAAGTTTAGACACGTCGAGGCTGAGGACACGATTGTGGAGCTTGAGGCAAAGACTCGTGATCCACAGGGCTTCATGAATACCTTGTTGGGTTTCAGTGGTCTGAACTTCGGTGTGGCCGGAGCAGGCGTGGTGTGGGACAAGGTCATTGAGCTGGTCAACAATCCTGACCAGATCATCAACTCTGTCACCGAGGGTGCGCAACTGGTATTCTCGACGATCATGATCGAGGTCGGTCTCTTCATCCCCGTGGTTCTTCTCATGTACAGGAACGCCACGAAGGTGACCGATGAGCACAAGATGAAGCTGAGCTTCTCGAATGACATCGAGGATCAGAAGATCCAAGAGCTACCCGAGAAGTTGGTGAACAGGCTAATCGAGAAGTATGCTGGCAAGGCGAAATTTGTGATCTACACGGCCATGGCGCTTGGGACTCTCGGGGGTATTGGCTATCTTGGCTTTCAGGGATTCAAAGTGTTCACAGAACCGGGTTATGCGATTGCGAATGCTGACCTCATAGCCCCTGGGATCGCTATCATCATCGGTTCATGGATAGTCGGGATCAAGGGTGATGACGCCCTGAGAAAGTTGAACCTTCTCAAAGAGGAGGTGACGCCAGGGACGAACCACTTCGTCGTGGACTTCAAACCACTTGCCAAGTTCCAGCAGAACGTCCCCAACCCTATCATCCTCACGGTGTACAACCCGTCGTCGACCCCTGGAATTCGGGTGACCTTCGAGGGGCAGGACAACATCTCGCCGCCTATGCTGGAGCTCCACATCAAGCCCCGAGAGAAGGCTCAGGCGAAGATCGTGGTCACACCGACAGGGAAGGACGGTCGAAAGATCCTCGCACTGGCCTCACCCCTGTTCGACGAGAACGAGGAGTACCTTGATGCGCAGGAGACTGAGCCCTATGGTAAGCAGGAGCTCGAATTCATCGTTCAGGGTGAGAGCAGTTTAGGAGTCACGAAGGACCAAGAGAATACAATCAAGAAGCTGGGGGCCGGAGGGGTACTCATCGGAGGTGCAATCACCATCGTGAACCAGTTCCTGAATCTTGGAGACCTTAGCACTATCCTCACTGAGCAGGGACCGCTTCTTGCTGGGGCGCAGACACCGTTTGTCTACACGTATTTCAAGCTCCAGAATAAGTTCGAGAAGATCAAGCAGGACAGGAGGTTGAGGTCATGAGGAAGAGAATACTCCTCACCTCGTTCATTCTCACCGGTCTGATTGTCGGTGGACTCGGGTACTACTCGGTGATCTTTCCGCAGATTGCGGTCAATTCCACAATCATCGATGAAGCAGAGAGCGAGGTCTGGAGGTTGAACAACTATGCCGCTCTCGAGACGACATCCCAGCTGAATAAACTAGAGGGAGTCTTGACATCCTCGGTTAATGCTTTGCGGTCGATCTATGACAACGAGAAGTATCTTGGAAACCCAGTCACCTATTACAACAACGTGAACATCTCAGGAGGTCCTCCGGGACTCTATCTAGATACGGAGAGAAACGAGTTTATCTCATACAATGCCTCTGCGTACAAGTTTGCACCGTGGGCATTTAACGAGTCATACCAGGAGACGTACCTTACTCAGCTCGAGACGGATGACCCGCTGCTCCACGTCAGTGATGACGTAAGAGATACCGTGACAATCGGTGCGAGCCTTGATCCCCTGTGGAAAGACCTCTTTGCATCCAATCCGGATGTGAAGCAGATCACCATGGGATTTGCCAATGGTGTGGTTACTACATATCCATTCAGGATCCTTGACAAAGAGTACGACCACACCCAGACCTCGTGGTATCCCGCGGCCATATCGGGTGTGAAGGACGTTGTCGTCGTCCTCGACAGGTCTGGTTCCATGGAGGGTGGAAAGCTCGAAGCACTGAAGAACTCCACGAAGGAGATCATACAGGATCTTGGAGGTTCGGACAGGTTCAGCATTGTTGCCTTCTCGGATACCGTGAAGACATTTAGGCCAAACCTTGTCACCATAAATGACGAGATCATCGCGCAGAGCAACGAGTTCCTGGACACCATCATCCCCGGAGGAACCACGGATATCCTCGCAGGGATGAACACTGCTCTGGAGATCCTCGCTACCTATGGGAATCCGAAACACCAGAAAGTGGTCGTCTTCGTCACCGACGGTGAGGCGTCTACTGGTATTACAGACAGGGATCTGATTGTCGAGGAGATCGGTAAAGCCAACGGTTTGGCAAATGCGGAGTTGATGATGTACGCTATCGGTCAAGACGCGGACTACGACCTCCTGACCAGCATTGCAAATGTCACGAACGGTTACACTGCGTGGTACAACTCTACGGAGAATTTCACCAAGAACGTCCCACTGTACCACAGTGTCCTCGCCGAGGTCAAACCCAACGAGAATCCCGTGTGGAGTACCCCGTATTTTGGAAGGGTCAGCAAAGGGCAACTCATGACTGTATCACAGCCCGTGTATTACAGGGGTGAGTTCAAGGGAGTCATGGAAATTGAACTCTCACTGAACTTCCTTGTCAACAATGTGCAACAGGCAGAGAATTTCCCCTCGGAGTACAAATTCGTTATCGACTCTGGTGGGATCACCGTGATGCACCCACAGACATTGTCAATTCCAATCAATGACTGGACGGAGGAGAACAGTAGACTTGACATAGAGACCCTCGAAGAAGGAGGTGAAAAGTTCAGCAGCATTCTCTCGGAGGCGAAGTTCGGTATAAGCACTTATACCACCCTCACAAACGATAGAGGAGAGGATCTGACCTATGCACTTGCTCCTCTTGGAGCTACTAGTCTCATCCTTGCGACTGTTGTGTCATTCAACGACCTCCTACCGCCCGACATAGATGACAAGGTAGAGTTGATCTCCATCTCCCCAATTGTATTAGCTCCAGTTCTCGGAGCGAGTGTCCTCGTGATCGCGATCGTCACCCTCGTCGCACCATTTGTTTTCGAGGAGGAGAAAAAGGTGGAGAAGAAAAAGAAGAAGGGGGAAAAGGAAGAGCGGAAGAAGGGGGAAAAAGAGGAGAATAAGACAGAGGAGAGAAAAGAGGAGGATAAATCATGAAGCTACCGAAAATCAAGATAAAGAAATTCAGGTTGTCCAAGAGGTCAGAGAAGTTCAGCATGATCCTCTCGATCTCTCTCATCCCGGCCCTCATTGGGATGGGCTTCCTCGGAGTCACACTCTTCTACGTGTCGGAGACCAGTAGGATCGATCTTGAAAGTGACTACCTAACAACTATCAACCAGAACCAAGGTCTCTTGCTCAACGCATCGAAGGAGAGTTTTGAGCAGAACTTCCAGCAATTCACTCAGGCGTCAGTGACTATCGAACGCTATCTAGAGGATCTCTGGACAGGCAATCTCACAACTTCGCTACCGTCGTATTATATCAACCAAACAGTCGATGGAAAGGACCTTGACCTCGAATTTTCAGAGAAGCATAACATGGAGGTAGACTTCAAACGATCCTCCTATTTCGTCTACACGCAACCTGCCTATGGGAAATGGACGTCTGATGTCAACGAGACCATAAAGAGGAGCTCTAACCTTGACTTGGTCCTGCCCTCAATTTACTCATCGTACCCACAGATCCTCTGGATGAATATAGTCTTCAATAATGGTGTTGTTCGAGGCTATCCATACGTGGAGAAGAATGTCACAGGATATAATCCACTTGACTACGGGTGGTATATCGAGGAGTTCTTCAGGGGAAACGCATCCGACAGTCTCTACTTCTCCGAACCCGAGGTTGACGAATTGACCGGTAGATTGGTGATTCAGGTAGCCCAAAATGTGTTTGTTGGAAACCAATCACTGGGTATATTAAATTTCGCCATCACCTTTGATGCACTCGATTCGCTCGTTGTAAACATCGCTCGGAATTCACCCAGTTCCTCCGTGTACCTCTACACCTCCAAGCAGAAACTCAGGTCACATCCGAGATTGGGTGTTCCAAAATTCGGATGGAACGAGACGTACTTGAACACCTCGGTATCGGACCTTGAGCTGGTCTCGGAGAACTACAGTGCAATTCTCAACAAGGTAGTCTTCTATAGCTATGTCAATGAGTACATGGTGGTTAACGGAACCACCTACATGGCCAGCCTATCATCTCTTGACCACGCAGGGCTGTACCTCGCGATTATAAGGGAGATCGACAGCTCACCGGTATATGCTGAATTCCCGCTGTTGGATCTCTTCCTCATACCCTCTCTCGCACTCCTCACTATCCTCGGAGCGATAGCATTCGTCCAGAGACAGTGGGGAATTTTCAAAGGAAAGACCCTCGATGATATTCTCAAGCCACTCGAAGAGATTATGGACAAAGCAGACCAGATCTCGGACATGGTGGCTGGAGAGGGAGAAGCACCAGACCTACAGCAGGTGATTTCCGATGCCACAGAGCAGGTTTCTGAGAAGGTCGCAGACCTCGTGAAGGAGAAAGGAGCAGAGCTACGTGAAACGATGCAGGAGAAGGGTGAGGAGTTAATTGAAAAGATTGAGCAGAAGATCGAGACTGGAGAGGGGATCACGCAGGACGACATCCTTGATCTCGTGGAGGAGAAGATCGAGGAGAAGCTCTCACTAGAGAACAAGATCGAGAGTCTCATCTCCGATGAGAGTGAGAAGGGATCCAGCACAAGCTTCCTCGACAAATTATCGACTATAGGGTTAGACGTGGAGAAACTCAAAACTGGGGATCTCAGTGTCGTCGATGTCATCGATAACCCTGCTACCAAACTCCTGACGATTGCTTCCACAACCGACGAGATAAGCGTTGAGAAACTTGCAAGCACTCTCGGTGTTGAACAGATGGAGATCAACTCACTCCTGAAGTTCATGCCAGCAGAAACCGGGATCACATTGGATGTTGACACTGTCAAGTTCAACAGAAACATGGTACAGGAGAACCTCCCTCAAATCCTGAACATAGCTAAAGAGACTTTCATCTAAGTTCAATCAATCTTGTCTAAGTTCAATCAATCATTTTGAGCATTTTTATGTGCAGATTTATCTAGATAATACAATCTTCGATTCTAGGAATAGGAACCTATCTGGTGTTAATCCAAGGTACGGTGGCAGGAGGTAGCTTAGCATACAAGATGCTCTTCATTCTCCGCACAGGTTTCAAACTCAGGCTGGAATGTCGTGTGCGTGTAACCGTAGGTCGAAGCGAGTTGAGTTGCCTTGTTCACCACGTCGTGGAAGTCGATATCCTTCTCAAGGATGAGGTGGGCAGTGAAGAGCTCTACACCCTTAGTCACTCTCCATGAGTGGTAGTCACATACATTGATCACTCCTTCAATCTCCATGATTGACTCAACCAGTTTGTCTGCCTCAAGTGGGGAGGCCTCGAGGAGAACAAGGATAGACTTCTTCGTCACGGAGAATCCACTCTTGAATACAAGCAGAGATACCAGAATACTTGCGACGATGTCAAAGATGTTGTTCTTGAAGATGATGATCCCTAGCCCGGCGATGAGTGCTGCCACAGATCCTAGGAGATCAGCCATAAGGTGGTGAAAAGCACCTTCCATGTTTACCCCAGAGTCCTTGTGCTCATTCAGCATATACATCCCCACGATATTGACTAGGAGACCAATGAAAGCTACACTCATCATCAGAGGACCGTCTATCTCAACCGAGGCTGAGAAGAAGCGATCCACGGCTTCATAGATGATATAACCCGCGATGGCTAACAGAGATACCCCATTGAGCAGACCGGAAAGAACCTCTACTCTTCGATAACCATAGGTCATCTTCGAGCTACGGGCAAATGTCCCAATCTTGATAGCGACTAGGGCCAGTGACAGTGAGAATACATCATTGAGCATATGACCTGCATCAGCAAGTAGAGCAAGCGAGTTGGAGAGTATACCAGCAACAAACTCAATCACCATGAATGTCGTGGTGAAGATCAGCACGAAGAACAATCTAGCTCTCGGTGCGCTGGTAGGGGAATGGTCGTGTTCGTCCATTAGAGCTTGTTTCGTGCTCTTGGTTAAAAAAACATGGCTTCTTGACAATTTTCGACCCCCAGACGTTAATACGTCACTAATGGAGAATCGTAACGTGATATCAAAAATTCTATATATTTAGATATATAACCTCCACAAAGATTTAACCTCAGATTTATTCTAAAGAACTAAGTGCTGCAAGAGAGTATATTCACCCTAGAAAAGACCCCACTTATCATCAGAATCATCCTCAGAGGATGGGAAGACATACAGGGTGATGACCAGAAGGTGAGAGAAATACTTGGTCACCTCATCGAGGGAGAGAAGACTGAGTGGTTACCAAAGATCAGGATGATTCTCAACCAGAGGGGGAAGATTTCAAAAATTCTCGATATCGACGAGAAACATCCAAACACTGGTAAGGGACTGCTTGAGCTCCTTGACAACTTCGACCTCCTGAGGCAACAGAATATCTTCGAACTTAGGAATATGGACATATCAGAAAATGATCTTAAGATGAGAGCGGAGCACGAAACACTTGGACTAATAACAGTGGAGAACCTCCTGTCGACATGGGTATACCACGATAACACCCATATAGCCCAACTTCTCAAAGAGATGGGAAAACCATTTTGGACAAGGTTAGGCCCGTGGAAGAGTGAATTCAGGAACTGATGAGAAGAAAATATCCTAGGGGATATATCTTGCCACTACAATTTTCAAAAAACGGTAAGTTAGAATATATTAAGCAATGGGGTATACCGGATTTGAACCGGTGACTGATCGGTTATGAGCCGACCACTCTAACCAGGCTGAGTTAATACCCCTACAAGTTGATACCTGTCTAACCTTGGTCTGAATGTATCCTTCTAAAAATTTGCCCTTGGAATCATGGTGATGCATCCGTTTCGTGCGAGAATTACAAAATTTTTCCACAGGCAGGTGAAAGGTTAAAAGTGATGCCTCGAATAATAGAGAGTAGATAAAACTAGGGAGCGCAAGAAGATGTTTTCAGATTATTATACATTCTTGGAGGTCGATCAGCAGGTCCTTACATTTAATGTGGGTAAGGAGCAGGTCGCTGTCGAGCTGAAATATGTAAAGAAGGTGGATCTAGCGGAGGACCTAATGCCACTCCCACGCTCTCCACCAGGCGTTGAGGGCGTTATCCAGATTGATGAGGAACCATATCCGCTCCTCAATCTTGAAAGGTTGCTGGATCCTACAATTCCATTCAAGCCACCTCAAATCGTCGTACTCGTGAACACGGTCGACAACCTCTACGCAGTCCAGCTGTCCGAGCTCCCGAACGCATTGGAGAAGGTAGAGGCAGAGTCAGGCAGTACTTCTCTCCCTGAGAAGTGGGTGAAGGGCTATGTTCAGTCGAATGACGGTAGTATTCCCCTTCTTGACATTAAGGCAATTTGGGAAGGTTTGGAGTGATGGTTGAGTACACAGTTCTTCGGTACAGAGAAATCAAGGTTCTATTGGAGCTGGATCACTCTGTAGAGTTCCATCCGTACCGTGAGGCCAGTGTGCAACTCAATCACTATCCCGAATATATCGAGGGTGTTCTTAGCCCAGCAGGGAACCGAGTGTCATTGCTTGTGGATCTAGGAAGAATGCTCTCTCTGCATCCCGAGGAGGGGGTTCCAGAGATTATACTAGAAATCAACAAGCGGGAGAATATCTCATTGAAGGTTCCACTTCCAGAGGTCATAGACCTCGATATTCCCCATAAAGATCTATTCAGGGGTCATCTACCTTCTGCCGAATATTACGATGTCGATGGAGTGACTTACCTAGTCATCCAGCTCAAGAATCTCTACAAGACCATCCGGAGTGACCTTGAGGATGTCCACATTCAGCTACCAGAGTTAGAATACACTGGGCTTCTGGACGAAACCTCCACTTTCAGATCGCCACCCTCTATAGAGGTGCATACTGAAGGAGCCTCACAGGAGGCAGTTCTAATGATCCTCGGTGACCTTAGAATTCTGATCGATCGTGATTTTGTCCGTGAGATACTGCAGAGTCTACCGACTTCCATCCCTCACCCATCCCGTAAGGAGTGGATCAGAGGGTTGTACAAATTTGAGGACGACTCCATACTAGCAATAGACAGTGTACATTATTTTGGTGTCACCGGACAAACCCTTATGGATGTGGTGATCGAGAAGGGGGATTCAATCTTCATGATGGATGCAGAGACCATTGAGAACGTTGACATGGCAGATTTCGAGCAAATTCTACTAGGGGACTACACTGGAGACTACCTGTTCGACAACATGTACTATGATAAAAAAGGGATAGTCTACCATCTGAACGTAGACTCGGTTATCTCTGACATCATCAGCTTGGAGAGGAAGATGTTCACCCTTGACTCTATACGCGAATTCTTCAGTAGAGAACGTCGGGAGAGAGACCTTGAGCTGGATGAGTTGCAGAGTTCGGAAGAGATGAACTACATGAACCTCATGGTCGACGATGTAAACTGCTTCGTGAGCAATATGACTATCGAACAGATCGGAAAGCCCGAAGACTATCCAGACCTACCAAAGATCACCTTGGGGGAGGTCTTGAAGAGGGACTCCAATCCACAGTACGCGGTTGTGACCGATGTGGGAACGGGACATGTCGCACTCTTGTGCGACGAGATCACCACCACCCCTAGCTTAAGGACTCACGTTGAGGAGAAGATCTTTGCCAAGATGAACCCTGTGCTGAACGAACTTGGATTCAGTGAAATGGTGGAGGACGGAAAGCATGTCGGGATCAACTTTGATCCTATTCAGATGTCGAAAGGTCTTGGAACCAAGGCTGGTAAACTAAATAAGGAGGGAATTGAGATAAAGGTAGGGGAGTCAAACTACGGGATCTGGTTCACTGATTACGTCACCCTACTAAGGGTGAAAATTAGTAAAAACACATACCGGTATTTCTCGACAGAGGGTGTAGAGGAATTTTTGACAAAAGCGGATTCCCCGAAGAACCCTTTTGCCCTTAGCGAGAGAATGGTGTTTGTCAAGTACAAGGGAGAGGTGTATGCGATTCCAAGGGGATCAACTCTTGTAAATGTGCAGAGAGATCTAATGGATGGGGACGGATTTGTTCTTGATGGAGAACATGTCAAAATAGAGGAGATAGGTGAACTATAAATGGCAAAATTGATGATTGTTGACGACTCAAATTTCATGAGAGCTACCCTGAGGAAGGCCCTGGAGGCAGCTGGGCATGAGATTGTGGCAGAAGCAGATAATGGCGAAGATGCGGTAGCATTCTATGCCAAGCACAGACCAGATTGCACTACCATGGACATTGTGATGCCTAATGGGAACGGGATCGAGGCCCTGACGAAGATAATTGACTTCGATCCGGATGCACGTGTGGTTATAATTACTGCACTCGGACATGAACCGATGATACGAAAGGCACTGGCCGCTGGTGCGATGAGCTTCGTGATCAAGCCCGCGGAGGAGGACGAGATCCTTGAAGCCGTGGACAGCGCACTGATGGGGATGTGAGAGAGATGCAGGACTTTTCATGGGAACCATGGATAGAGGACATGCGCAGGATCGAGGATTCGCTCAATGACCTCCTAGC
>JALWRB010000481.1 GCA_027077875.1 Candidatus Heimdallarchaeota archaeon | reverse complement strand
GCAGGGCGGATGATAGTAGTGGTGCTCTGCATATTCGGACTGGGTGTCAATATTCCGCTGGCACAGGCCTACGCAAAAGCAGTTTCGGAGCGAATAGGGACGAATGTGGGCCTCACAGCTACCGACAACGGTTTTTCCCTGATCCTGCCATTCGGCCAAGACATCGACCATGAGGAGGTTCTCTCCCTGATCAGGACACCCGAGCAGTTCTACAACCTACTGTCACGGGCGCTGGAAGAGACGGAGATCTTCAAGACGAGGTTCAGACACACAGCGGTCAGGGGGTTGATGGTCCTGAAGAATTCACCAAAGAGGAAGCTCAGCCCCGATCAAATACAGAGAAGCGCACAGAAGCTCATGAGGGAGCTTCCTGACGACTTCCCGCTGATCGAAGAGACGAAGAGGGAGATCTACGAGGACGTTTACGACGCTGCCACTGCATCGGAGGTGATCGTCGGATTAAACTCTGGAATCATCACGGTATCGGTGAACGAGGGTGAGGTCAGCCCCTTCAGCCATGCAATCATCCTCACCTCTGTGTCGGACATCGTCCTGAATGATGACAGGCAGAGACTGATGATAGACCTCCATCAGCAGATGATAAGCAAACTGCGGAAGAGCGAGGACCTCCTCTTTGATCCAGTGCTTGTGAGCAGGTACTTCGATACGAAGATATCTGCGACAGGACGATCTGCTGAACAGAGGGTGGTCTCCTATATTCTGCTCAAGAACCCTACCTTGGAGGATCTAATCTCCAGAGGTAGTGAGGAGATAGGTCTGCACCCCAACGATATCGTAGAAATCCTCAAGAGCTCAGAACAGATCCTCCGACTTGGAGACAGGTTCTGGCAACGAGACATGCTTCTCGCAATTCTCGCAATCAAAGGCGAGGACATAGACGGTGTGGAACGGTACGGTGGTAATGCGATAGCGGCAGAGGAGTACAGAGAGATCCTCGAGAGGGTCCCTCCGCTCAAGCTCTTGGAGAATGCCGTCGCCAGGTATGTAGGGGTGAAGGGTCCCTGTACCCTTAGAGAACTTCTTTCCATCTTTAGGGCTGAAGAACAGGTGCTCAAGGAGGCGATATTCTCTCTGCAGAGATCGGACATCCTGCTGGCAGGTGAGTTCACCAGTGATGAAAGGCAGTACCTGCTCAACGAGGACAGGATAGCGCTGTCGGAGTCTACTCAGGATGAGGAGATTTTCTCCCTCTCACAACTGAATCACCTAAGACTTGTGAGCCAGCACCTCACGAACAAGGTAAAAGGTGACATCGTGGAGACACTCGAACATATCGGGCCGATCAGGCACGTAGCGGACATATGGAATCGAGGGCAGTTCTCGTGGACTGATCTCAGGATGTCTATGGATACACGGGAGATATACTTCGGCAGATTCTTTGCCGGGCGATCGGTGTTCGTTCCGTCCTCACTCGTTCCCCTTCTGATCCGTATTTACAGGAGTGTTGTAGACCTTGATCCCGAGACCACTGCTGTGCTGGACTATATTAGATTCAGCGGTTCTGTCAGGTACTCTGATCTGATATACAATATGGACATGCCCTCTGAAGAGGTGAAAGAGAGGTTGAGACTCCTCGAGAGCCAGATGTACATCAGCAGGACTGGCTGGGATTTGTCCATGAGCTATGCAACTCGGGATGTCTTCTATATACCCGTGGAGTTTGATTGGCGGGAGCCAACGGATGATGACTACGACCTGTTCATCTCCCTACTTATCAGATGGTATGGTCCCTTGACGGTCGAGAGCATTGGGCGGATCAGTAAGTTGGAGTACAGCACGGTGGAAAGGAGCCTTCGGAGACTGGGGATGGAATCACGCCATGTCTTCTCTAAGGATTACTTGTATTACGGATCCAGCAGCGACTTTGAGCGGATGAGCGATGTACCGAGAAACATTGAGTTTCCCCACCACATCTTCCTACTCTCTTCCTTTGATCCCTACCTCAATACCAGTGGATCGGTCTTCAACGTCCTTACCATGAGTCCGGATACCTACAGGGTACTCTACCGCGGTAAGGTCGTCGGCACGGTACTCACCAGCCCGAAGAACGACTACCTCGAGGTTACCAACATCACCATCCCAACTCTGCTCAGGGATGACCCAGACTTCCTGTCGAAATTGGCTGCTGCCTTCTTCGACTTAGCGAATGTCGTGTACCAGATGAAATCCGTGGTAATAGAGGAAATCAGGTCATCCCCACCCAACTTCCCGGAGAACGAGCTGTTCACGATCGTCATGTCCCGGTTAGGGTTCACCCTCGATATTGATCACCTCGTCGGTGGACTCACACACTCCAGCACTATCGGACTACGAGACATCATCGAGGTCAAGCTCCACAACATCATCTCATATGCTGAGGAAGGTAGGGAGATAGATCAACTCATCAAGGAGCTGGGACGATTCACCATGAACAAACTCATGTCTCTGTCGTCCTTGCCTAAGGTTCAGCTCACGACTATCCTCTCTGACAAGGTCCGAGGAGGCGAACTCCACTACAAGAACAACTACTTCTACACTGATACCTTCTGGGGATTATTGGAGGAGGATACGAAGTCCATGACAGAGGACGAGAAGCATGTACTGGAGATCGTCGAAGCGGGGGAAAGGATGGAGGAATATATCAAAGGGGAGCTCCGGCAGACCGATACCCATATTACTCATCTAGTTCGATCGTTGGTTCGGAGGAATCTCATCGATCCAGTAAACCCCTTTGAACACCACCTTGTCTGGAGACGATCGGTGAGGGTGCGCCTCCCGAGTATGGATCTATATGATAACCTATATCGTAGCATCCGTATCCATGGTCCCATCTCATTCGAAGAGCTGATCTCCCAGCACAAAGAATTTTCGAATTTCAGCCGGACATTTATCTTGCTCAATCTGTCAAGGTTGTTGGAGGAGAGGAGGATTGAGTCCATCTGGCTGGGAGAGAAGAGACGGCAGGTTTTCTACTTCTGCCCCGAGCTCACCTCTGTGTTAAAGAATCCGACGAGATCATCGAAACTCCCGAAGTGGATGCTGGCTGACTCACAGAGCCTGCCCATGAAGGAGCTATTGGGGATATCCAACCTCTTCTTCACAGGTCTAACTCACGCGCTCTTCAAGGAGGGCAAGATCGTCGCTACGATGGCCCTTGACATCGACAGCGATGAGCTTGTGGTTAGTTCCCTCAGACTAATTCCAGATCTAAGCGATAACGATCTACTGGGTATAGCACAGGAGCTGGAGAACTACGCGTCGAGCAACCTTCGACAGGGCGTGGTGATAGAGAAACTGTTCGACCAGAACATCGATTACTGGAGGAGTTAGTATGAGGAAGGTAACATTGGAGCAGATCCTACATGCGAGATCACGGGCACAAGGGCTCTTTGGAGACTACCCGAATCGTAGAATGAGTAAGCTTCTGAGCGACGCATGGTACATCACAAACAAGTTCTCGGTAAACTCACGGCTAAGTTACAACTACAAACACCCCATAAAAGCTATCAGGAGGAGTGCAGTGGAGATGATGATCGGGAGACAGCGAGTCCACGTCTCATTCGATACGTTCGCTTTGCTATACCGTTTCAACCAAGTAGATCTCAAAGATCAAGGACTCACTGACCTCGTGGGGGATCATGGTCATATAAGCGAAAATGAGCTGAGGAACAAACACAAGAGTAAGGGACTGAGCAAATTGGTCACCCCCTACGTCAAAAGTTCGCAGCTCATAATCGTCCATAGGGAGCAGAGGAAGGAGTACTGGATTCCCTCTACCTTCTACAGGTTCTTAAGAGAGCAGTCGATAGTTCCGGATTATGATGACGTACTTCGAGAGATAGTTACAAGGATCGTTAGGAGTTATCCGTTCGTCAACTTAGATCAGATTGAAGCTCTATCTGGTATAGACAAGTTCGAACTGGGTAGACCGGTTCACCAACTTATTACGGACGAGGTGCTTGAGAGGGTCCAGACTGACAACCTTGGTGAAAAGTTCTGTGTCCATGGAGAGGATGCAATCCCACGATCAAGCTATCCAAGCTTTGTCCTTGACTCCAAGGACCCAATGATAATACTGATTTCAAAGGGGCGGGAGATGGAACTCCCTGGGACGCGGTACTATTACTTCTCCGATGGATCCATCCAAGGAGGCTTTAACCTGAAAAAGACGGGAGATACCCACCTCGTATCAAATTTCAGGAGTCTGCCCTTGGCAACCATAAAGCAAGAGCAGATGCTCAGGGAGATTATAGCCTGGGGAGAAACACAGTATCTTACCCTTGATTTTGACCAGAAAAATTCACCGCAGGGAGAGGTGAGTAGTAGATTTATTAGGCTGTTAGAGGAGAGGGGGTACACTCATGTCCCGAAGGGTATGGTTCTGAACAGCAGTAGGGGGAAGACAGGTAAATCCAGATGGAGAGAAGCGTTTGCCCAAGTCTTGAGCAGGAAATATACAACAATTGAGGAATTCATGGATTCTGCAATTCAGGTGGAGTCTGAACATTCCATCATGGTGAGATTTGACGTCCCCTTTGTTGACCTCTCCAAATACCCTCGTGTTTACGGGCTAGGGGGAAGAATGGCATATATTAGCCCGGTCAATCTCCCACTAATCCTGTGCTCCGAGAAAAAGCCCTACGAGTCCTCACTCATTCCTGACAATGTCCTTATGAGCATCGACAGCTCGATCATCATAGACACGGGTGAGATCATCGAATCTCTCAAATTCCCCACGCAGAAGATAAAGAACGCCTTGTCGTTTCTGGAGCATCGCCATATGATCCGACGATTGGGGGCAAGTGACGGTCTGGACAATCAACTGTGGCAACGGATGGAGGAGTACAATTCCAATATGACAAAGGAAGAATGTAGGGTGGGTATCGTGAGAAAACTCCTTCAACTCACTCCTCCCGTCACCACTCTTCAGTTAGTAAGGTACCTCGGATGGTCACTACCAGTGGTCCAGGAGACCTTGACTTCATTGATCGGCCAAGGGGTCGTGCGGGAGGGTTACTTCCTTGAGGGCATAGATGAGCTACAATACACCATTGAGAGGGAGATCTCCACGATACGTGAAACGGGTATAGAGTTCTATCCGTCGAGTGAACCCATCGCACTGCACCTTACCGAACTGATCAAGCTCCATCCAGAGATAGCACCTACTGAGAGCCTTTCTCCCTTCCAAGAGGTCTTCATCCTGCTGGACAATCACGAGCCCATTGGATATTTTGCGATACATCGGGGGAATGAGGACAGGATTCAAATCTTTCTTGTGGAACAGCACATCGAGTCTGTGATTCCTGTGCTCGAGAGGATTGCAGGATACTTCCGGAAAACGGGCAAACTAGTTACGATTAACAATTTCCCTGCTACTGACAAGAGGTATGAGCGAATACGTTTCGCCATTGAGCTAATTGGATACAGGATATAGAAACTACTTCCTGGCTTTCTTCTTCTTAGATCTGGCTTTTGGTTTAGTCTTCTTTGGCTGGATCTTGGTAATTGGCTTCTTGAAGTCGAAGATCTTACTCGCCTCCAGCTTGCCAGTGAGGATCTGGTGCCCAAAAATAATAGCGAAACCTACGATTGTTCCTAAGAGAACATAACCTAGCCATGTGGTGAACGAAACACCAACCTCCGCTATCGGGACAACCTCCTCCTCTGGAGTAATCTGCATAAGCCATGCGACCATATTCACGAAAAGGGCCTTGTTCCCCCTTGTATCAATCCATGACTGACCGTCTCTGTACTCGAGATCACTGAACATAATCGTTGAGCCGAGTGACATCGTCCTGCCCTCAGCATCCTGCATCTGTCTTCCAAGTATCCATGAAATCGCATTAAAGTTAGGGTTGTAGTTCTCACCAACAAAGTACGTTGAAGAGGATACGTTACCCTTGACGAAGTTGGAGTAGGATTTACGGCTGCCAGTATAAGTGTCCCTGATACCGGATCCATAGAACACCACGTCCTCGAACTCCATCACTCCAGATACTATTGCCTCCTCGTTGACAGAGCTGCTGTTCAGCACAAGGTATGACTCATTGTATCCGTCGTTGTTCTCATCATCAATGAGGATTGTGGGACTGTCCTCCTGCCTTGCGTCACCGACGTGGAAGGCACCAAAGTTATTGTACGGTTCATTCATGAAGTCGTTGAGCAACTTGGGATGACCTGTTATGTTACCGTCTTTAGCGAGGGGATTCCCGAGGTAAAGGACACCACCTCCGTCCTGTACATAGTTGGTGAGTGCGGTCTTCTCCTCCTCTGTTGTCGAAGCATTCCCACCGGGGTTGGTGATTATGAGGAGATTAGCACCTTGTAGATTTGTGTTGGTGAAAGTCTGATTGAACTCGATAATTTCAATCTGTGTATTGTACTTCTCTTCGATGGCTGAGAGTGCGTCGAATGCACCTGTCAGATTTGCGAGGGTGAAATTCTGCCCGTGCGACACATCGTAAAGAATGATATACTTGTCGGCAACTTCAGCGGAGGCAGATGGGACTGCAGGTACGCTCAAGAGAAGTACCGTGAATATAGCGAATATAATGACTGTGGGTCTTGGAATCTTGTTTTTCATCAAATCTACAATACCAACGATAAGGTGGTGTATTATTAATCTCTCGATATTAATCTCGCGAAATCGTTGTCAGGCCTTTATGAATTTGTAAACAATCCTGTTCTTTCCAATTTCTTGGGGAACAAGCTTCATCTTCATCCCAACAGAGGGCATGGAAGTCACACCAACAAGGTGGGCAAGGAGTGACACCCCCTCTTCAAACTTACCGATTGCTGCGATGTAAGGAGCCTTGTCACTGAACGACTCAGGAGCAAAGTGAATTACTGTGAAGGCGGTCATGGTCGCCTCTGTCCCGATCTCGATTTCCTCCATCTCCGTGGAGAAACAGTTGTTACATCCCCTACGTGGCGGGAGGAAGACCTTCCCACATTTACTGCATTTACTGCCTATTAGTCTGCCGTCCTTGAGCTTCTTGGAGAAGCGGCTCACAACAGGATAGGTCTCTTCATAGCTTACGTGTCCAAAATTAAGTTTTTCTTCTGACATAATATCACCTCGAGTAGATCATGACATTCACAAACTGACCTGTCTGACCGACATTGTGGCTCAACCCGATCTCTGCACCATCCACCTGTCTATTTTTCGCCTCACCTAGGAGCTGCTTTCTGAGCTCAACCGCTTGGGACACTCCCGTGGCCCCCAGTGGATGCCCTTTGGATTTCAAACCTCCGTCAACATTTACAGGGATCTTCCCCCCAATGTAGGTTTGCTGATCGAGAGCTGCCTTACCTCCCTCCCCTGGCTCGAAGAAGCCTAAGTCCTCGGTGGCGATGATCTCTGCGATGGTGAAGCAGTCGTGAACCTCTGCGACGTCAACTTGATCTGGGGTGATCCCTGCCATCTTGTACGCCTTCTGAGCTGCCATCTTTGCACCTCTGAGGCTGGTGAGACTCTCCCTTTCACTCATCATCATATTATCGGAGCCAGAACCGATCCCGCGAATCTTGATGGGGGTATCGGTGAACTCCTTAGCAAGGCTCTCCTTTGTTAGTACAATAGCTGCTGCACCATCTGATATGAGTGAGCAGTCATAGAGATTTAGTGGGTGAGCAATGGGTATCGAGCTCATTGCCTCTTCCAAGCTAACCTCCTTCTGGATGTGAGCGAGTGGATTCTTTGCACCGTAGAAGTGATTCTTGACTCCGACGGACGAAAGCATCTCACGGGTGGTTCCGTACTGGGCCATGTGCGCTGATGCCATCAGGGCATAGTACCCTGGGAATGAGACTCCGAATGGGGATTCCCACCTCACATCTCCGGCTCTTGCCATGAGCTCTGTCGCCCGAGCAGAGGATACTGAGGTCATCTTCTCGACTCCGACAACCATGACAGCGTCGTAAAAGCCAGCCTTGATCCAACCGTAAGCTGCCTTGATACCTGCAGTACCGGTAGCGCACGCGGACTCCACACGGAGTGTGGGTTTCCCTGCCATCCCGATCTCATCGACCACAACAGCGGCAGGTGCACCTTGGCCTGAGAACTCTTCACCTGCGATACCTACGACGCTGGCGTCGATATCATCCAATCCTTTGTTAAAATCTTTGAGTAGGTCCTGCACTGCCTCAAAAGCCAGCTCGCGTATTCCTTCGTCTTTCCGCTTACCGAATTTCGAGTGTCCGGCACCTACAATAACTACATCGTCGGACATACTAGTAATACAATAGGGGACGTAATGGATTAAAAAGGTGAACTCCTAATAATATGAAATTACCAAAGATTACTTGCCCTTGAAGACCGCTTTTCGCTTCTCTCGCATAGCGGTAATTCCCTCCCTGAGGTCCTCGGTCTGTGCCAACTTGTCTGCGATCTCCAGTTCCAGAGCATTACCTTCCTCAATGGTCATGTGCCGGGTAGCGTTGAGGGATCTCTTGGCCTCCGCCACCGCGATTGGTGCGTTGTCCGCAATCTTCGCTGCGAGGAATGATGCCGTAGAAGCCAGCTCGTCGAGCGGTACGACCTTCGAGACGAGACCGATCTCTAGTGCTTCCTCCGATGTCAGGAGAGTTCCCGTGAGGATCATCTCACGTGCCTTCGACATCCCGATCAGATAGGGAAGTCTCTGCGAGCCACCCCATGCAGGGATGAGACCCAAGCTGACCTCTGGGAGGCCGATCTTGATCTCAGACGCTGCTATCCTGATATCACATGCCAGTGAGAGCTCTGTACCTCCGCCAAGGCAGTATCCGTTGATAGCAGCTATGACTGCCTTGGGGAAGGACTCGATCCTCCTGAAGAGCTCTTGTCCCGCTTTGGTGAAGTTCTGAACCTCCTCGCGGGAGAGCTCAGTCATCGCCTTTAAGTCTGCACCTGCACTGAAAGCCTTGCCTTCACCACTGATGATGACTGCCCTGATCTCGTTGTCCTGCTCTGCTTGGTCAAGTGCAGCATTCAAGTCCGAAATTAACTCGGGGTTGAAAGCATTGAGCGCATCAGGCCTGTTTAGTGTGATCTTTGCGATATTCTGAGTTGTGGATAGGAAAGTTCCTTCCTTAGCATATGTCACTGATGCCATACGCCAGATTACAATGTGAAAAATTTAATCATTCCGTAATAAATTCAGACTTAGCTCTAAATATTCACCCATTTTGGTCAGTTGATCGAAGCATCTTATAGTGATTCTCGAACATCGTGGAACAATATTAAATATTATGGTTACATTATTTAGGTTTATGCTGGTACTGAAAATCATATTGTAATCCAACTCAATGATTTAATAGAGCTTTTTTTACCATTGCGGGAAAAATGTCCATATGTATTCTGAACTGCCATCTCCGTACCTAGACACGAATACATGGAAGTTCGATATTACTTGATCTCAAGACTTTGACAATTTGAATTCAATCAGATTTATGTATAATAACACATTAATCTTAAATAGAGTTGAAAAAAAGACCAATAAAGGAAGATAGCGGAGGTGATGACCTGACTTCTAATCAATTCTCGTACAATCTGAACAAGACTAATAACGTGTCACGAAGGAGTATTGAGAATGGTTTGAAGATCTCGAAAAGGAAGGCAGGGTTATCGAACTACCCGTTCATTGTCTACAATTTCAGGAACAACGACGTCACCCCCATCTACCACGATTTGATAGAATTCCACCAAATTATTCCCTCGAACTGTGATGGGGAGGTGGAAATCTTCACCAACCAGTTCGGTATTTATCTCATTGGCGGATTGTCCAAGTTCTGGTACCACAGCCAGGGTGTGTATGATCTTCCAGCCATGGAGTCCCCGGATTATAGGGTCATGGTCATCAATTGGTGTGATATGAGTGACGGGTCTATCTACAATTTCTGTCTTTTCCTCCCGGTCTCAATCGTGATGAAGCTACCGACCTTTGCCAAGATCGAGCCTGCAATTCTCAGGATCATCGAGAGGTACACTCAACACTATCAACTCAACCGGCTCAACCCACTGCTCTTCCAAGAGATAAAGAGAAGTTTCCTTGGAGTGGTCGCCACGAATTTTATAGCATCAAGCTTCTGATTGTAATCCATCTTTTTCTTTTTATATCCTCCAAGTATTCTGGAATTAATCCTGCTTGACAGATACCCTATATTGGGTAAGTTCTGGCACAAATAAGGAGGTAATTGAATGAGTACGCAACCAAAGAAGGTACGGAAACACGGCAAGGGCACGAGGCAGTGCAGGCGTTGTGGGACATACCGAGGAATAATCCGCAGAGCAGATCTGATGATCTGCAGGCGTTGTATGAGAGAAATCGCAGGTGATCTTGGGTTCAAGACCACGGGATCAAGAGGTGGATGATAAGATGCTCCTAGATCCTCTTGCAAACGCACTGAACATGCTGAAGACCTACGACTCCAAAGGTAAGAAGGAAGTCGTGGTCAGACCAACCAGCAACCTGATTCAGAACGTCCTCGCGACACTGATGAAAGAGGGGTACATTGGAGAATTCGAGAGAATCGACAATGCCCAAGGTGGAGAATTCAGAATACAACTTCTGGGCCGGATCAACAAGATCGGTGTTGTCAAGCCAAGGTTCTCTGTAAAGCTCCACGAGATCGACCAGTGGGAGAAGCAGTACCTCCCTGCGATCAACTTCGGACACCTGATCATGTCCACCCCCGAGGGAGTGATCACTCAGAAGGATGCCATCGAGAAACACGTCGGTGGTAGACTCCTCGCATACGTCTTCTAGGTGATTGTCATGAACGGAAAATTAGAATCAACAGTAAACATCCCCGAGGACGTTGACTTCAAGCTTGATGGGACCAAGCTCACTGTAAAGGGTAAATTGGGCTCGCTCGAGAAGGACTTTGGACACACTCGCATGCACTTCTTCCTCGAAGATGACAAGCTCCTGATCCGATCGTACTTCCC
>JALWRB010000480.1 GCA_027077875.1 Candidatus Heimdallarchaeota archaeon | reverse complement strand
TTAGAGGTATGCCAAGGTAGCTTATGCTCATAGAACATTACCCGACTTCCTAAGTTATAACCCCTGTGAAATCTGACCTATTCGAAGGAAATCGTGAAGATTCAAGGTTTTGTGTTCGATCTGTCATTATCCTAATATCCAATTCGTACAAATTCACTGTTTCGTATTAATTTCGAAACACAACCGAGCGTCAAGTCACTCTACTTTTAAACACCCGCTATTCTATAGATATAGAAATTTCTAACGGAGATTTCAAGATGAGTGTTATAGAACTAAATATGTCGTCAGAATCATTCGCAACTGACAGGAAAGACAAATGGAGACAGAGCTGGTTCCTCTTCGGATTCACCTTTGTGACTTTTGCCATCTACTCCCTTGCAGTCGTGATTTTTGATTTTGAAAACGGAGTACGGGGTGTAGTTCCGGGCGCTGAGTATCAGAGCCCATTCTATGGCCCCGATTTGACGGGATATATCTCAGGGTGGCCTGTTATGCTACCATTTGCAGTCTTAACCCTCTGGGCACCATTCGGGTTCAGGGGTACGTGCTACTACATGAGACGTGTCTACTACAGATCCCTCTTCAGCAGTCCTCCCGGATGTGCAGTTGAGGGATTCGAGGGAAGGAGAGGGAAATATTCTGGTGAGACTAGATTCCCATTCTTCCTGAACAACTACCACAAGTACTTCCTCTACTTGGCCATCGTTCTTGGGATCTTCCACTGGTACGAGGTCATTGTTGGGATTTTCCATGACGGAATTTATATCGGAGTTGGCACGATCTTCGCCTTCCTCGATGCCTTCTTCTTGACCTTGTACATCACCTCCTGCCATGCATTTAGGAACATATTTGGAGGTTCGTCCAAGAGGCCTGGTAAGAGAACGTATCAGATCTGGGCTAAGATCTCTTCACTAAATGAGAAGCATGGACTCTATTTCTGGCTGAGTATGTTCTCTATCTGGATATATGACTTGTACATCAGACTAGTTGCTTGGGGTCTATTAACTGAAGTGAGGTTTATCTAAGATGAGTGAGGAATACAAGAGACTTAAATACGACGTCTTAGTCGTGGGTGCAGGTGGTGCTGGACTTCGTGCAGCGATAGGTGCAGCAGAGAAGGGTGCGAAGGTTGCTGTGATCACAAAGTCCCTTCTTGGGAAGGCACATACTGTCATGGCAGAGGGTGGTGCAGCAGCAGCCCTTGGTAATGCAGACCCTAGAGACAACTGGCTGGTTCACTTCCGTGACACCATGCAGGGTGGAAAGCAGCATAACAACTGGATCATGGCCAAGATTCACGCACAGCAGTCTGCTGACCGCATCCGAGAACTGGAGCGATACGGTGCAGTCTTTGACAGAACCAAGGAAGGGAAAATCAACCAGAGGAACTTCGGTGGACACACCTTCCCGCGACTCGCCCATGTGGGTGACAGGACTGGTCTCGAACTCATCCGCACACTACAGGATGAGGTAATCCACAGGGAAAATATAGATATCTATATGGAGACCACCGCCACCAAGTTCTTCGCCAAGGATGGTCACGTGACCGGGGCTCTCGCCTATGAGCGGCAGACCGGTGACTTCATTCTCTTCGAAGTCGGTGCACTGGTGGTCGCCTCAGGTGGACTTGGCAAGACCTACAGGGTTACTTCCAACTCATGGGAGTATACCGGAGATGGTCATGCACTCGCTTGGGAGATCGGAGCAGAGATGATCGACATGGAATTCATCCAGTTCCATCCAACAGGGATGGTATGGCCACCGTCCGTCAAGGGAACTCTTGTGACAGAAGGTGTCCGTGGCGAAGGCGGTATCCTGAGAAATAAGAACAACGAGAGGTTCATGTTCAATTATATCCCGGAAAACTTCAAGCAGGATTACGCAGATACTCCTGAAGAGGCAATGCGTTGGCTTAACGGTGACGATAACGCACGCAGACCACCAGAGCTTCTGACGAGGGATGTA
This sequence comes from Candidatus Heimdallarchaeota archaeon, assembly GCA_027077875.1. GTDB lineage: Archaea > Asgardarchaeota > Heimdallarchaeia > Heimdallarchaeales > Kariarchaeaceae > S139-21. The sequence goes on along the minus strand of JALWRB010000480.1, from coordinate 813 downwards.
GTTGCCCGCGCAATCACTGCTGAGGTATTAGCAGGGAGAGGAACTCCACATGGAGGAGCATACCTGAGTATTGCTGAGACGAGGGATCCAGCATACATCAAGAAGAAACTCCCATCGATGTACCACCAGTTCAAGGTTCTCGCAGACCTTGACATTACCTCCGAACCAATGGAGGTAGGTCCAACGACCCATTACCTCATGGGTGGTATAAAGGTCGATGGAGAGACACAAGAAACATCCGTCAAAGGAATGTATGCCTGTGGTGAGGCTGCTTCTGGATTACACGGTGCCAACAGACTGGGTGGCAACTCTCTGTCTGACCTACTGGTCTTCGGTAAGATTGCTGGCGAAATGGCAGGTAAATACGCCAAGAGTTCTGGCATCAACAGCATCGAAGACAGCGAGGTTGATGCTGCTATCCGTGAGGCCTTACAACCGTTCAATGAGGCAAATGACGAAGACCCCTACGCTCTACATGAGGAGCTCAGAGCTGCCATGGAGAAATACGCAGGGATCAAGAGGACCGAGGAGGGTCTCAAAGAAGGTCTTGAAGTACTTGCAGAGTTCAAGGAGAGGGCTGGTAGGGTCAAGGCAATCGGGAAGGATCGAAAGTTCAACACTTCGTGGCACCAATGCCTTGACATCAAACATATGGTCGAGGTCAGCATTCTTGCTACTGCAGCAGCTCTCCAACGAAAGGAGAGTAGGGGTGGACATACTCGTGAGGACTATCCCGAGACCAACTATGACCTAACAGATGTCCTCTATGTCTTCAAGAAGAAAGGAGATGGCTACGAGGTTCGGGAAGAGAAG
>JALWRB010000479.1 GCA_027077875.1 Candidatus Heimdallarchaeota archaeon | reverse complement strand
CCTGCCAATATAACAGAGACAGATGAATTATCGAAAACAGAAGAACTAAAATTACTAGACAATACTCCAATCAGTACCATCGGAATATATATGAATCCGGTAATCCATAAACTCTTATGAATGAGGTGTCCATATCTCAGGATCTAAAACGGGTTGCCGAGTTCAGGCCAGATCCAGAGAAGTACAAAGCCCTGAGGTTGCTGATAATGAGTGGGAGGATTCAGCCAATATATGATAAGATCGATGTCGATGAAATCTATGATATCCGGAAGGGATAATGGATCTATCTCCTTGTATTCTACCTCGACAGTGAACAGAGTACTCAGAATGACCAGGAACAATCCACAATAGAACGTTAGCGTCCGCTGAGCGGAAGATGCTAAATACTGAATAAAATAAAAAACACAAGAATAGAGCCACAGAGGCTTTCTTGCTGGAGTAATGGTTTAGGTAATTCAAGTCCAGGTGAATATATCTTATATTTATCTTGCAATAAGTGTAGTATTATTAAGAATACTCTAGGTAGAGATTCAGGAAATTTAGACAAATCTAAGAAAGGATGCCCTAGTTTTCAGATATGAAGTAACTATTCAATCATAACAATGATTCTCCGTCAGCTCAATCCGGGATTTGAAGAATCAAGGGGTACAATGCTTATTGATGAAAGAAATCATCCCGTCAACTACTGGATGATTCTGTATCTTATTCAGGTCTAATCTATCAGCATATTTAGGAAGGTCTCGCTTACGATAATTTTCCCTGTTTCGGAGTAACTCACTAGACTTTCCGCTATGATTTATACCTCGGCTCAACAGAATGAGCTCCTCAATTTCGTCCTCAAATGCCAAGAGAATGTTCGGGATAGAGAGGTCATGAGGAATGTGACGCAATTCCCGTCTCCTTTTCTCTCCATCAGATCGGTCGTCATCAATAATAATAATCACACCGTCAGGTCTATTCCTTAATATTTGAAGTCCTTTAATCATCCGAGTGGTCTTCTGATTACACATAGCCTTAAGATGAAAAAATCTGAATCCACAACGTGGAATTTTACCCCCGTCCTTGAGTTTGATAAGTATCTTATGGAGAAAGCTCTTTCCAAATGTGTCTTCGTGGAGGATTGCTATCATCATTTCACTCTTCCAGTCTGCCTATCGCCCATGCATCACTATGCGAGAGATTTAACTCATTAAGTTCTTTCTTCAAATTTTCAATATCATTTGGTCTCTTAATCATAGTCTCACCCCTGTCCTTAATGCAGACCAAAATATCTTGCAGATCCAAGAGGTCAATAATCAGGGGGGAATGCGTGCAGATAATCGTTTGCACATCCTCAGATTTGATTATATCAAGTGCGAATTCTATAGCGCTCAAATGTAGAGAATTCTCAATCTCATCCACTAATAGCATGGAAGATGTGCCGTAAAGACCCGTCAGAATAAACAGTAACTTATAGAAACCATCAGAAATACCATGAGGATGTAATTCGAGGTCATTCTCATTCACGACTAACATCAATCTATTGTCCTGAGTGAATGTGAATCCAATACTACTCTCAGGGTAGAACTGAGCGATGATCTCCCTGACAGCTTGCCCTCGCTTCTTGAATTGGAGATTGTACAGTATATGAATCAAATTACTCCCGTCCTCCTTCAATTCACGTGTGTCTGAAACAAAGACTGCTTCCCGTATCTTCCGAAGATCTGGAGGACGGAGAAACGTAATGTCTGAGAAGAATCTCAGGATCGAAAAGGAATTCTCATGATTCCCTCTCTCTCTACGATATCTTCGTAGCTCATCTGGGAGGGGATCACGTAGATCAATAAAATGTGTCAACAAGCTTTGACTGTTGAATGTCTCTCTAATACCAAATCCATCCATTATCTTCTCACTCCAACGGGATTCGGTCAAGAGCTTCTCAAGCTTCTTCAGTAAAGCTTCATTTCTCAATGCTTCATCTCTTAAAACTTCAATCCTCGAGTGTTTCTCTTTTTCCTCCAAGATTTTCAATATGTTTTTTCTCTCGAACTCGATCTCCTCACGAACCTCATCGATGAATTCCATCAAGGACATTTCGATATAATTCTTGCTGTATCTGTATTCTATCCGATTGCCGATCTTTACGATCCTAACCTTATCAGGAATCGAAATCTCTTCGTGAGTAATCTGGGCTATGCCATCAACATACCCGAGCGCAATGATATAAAAAAGATCGATGCCAGACTTCCCTCTCTGGACGTCTACATCCTCAAAGTGAAACTCACCCCGAATCGTTAGAGTATTATCCTTGTTCCACACTACATTCTCAAATCCCCACCAAGGAGTAAAAGGGTTGAATGGTATCGAATCTGAGGTAAGAGCAAGCTTGATGAGTTTGAAGAACTCAAGGATATTTGTCTTCCCACTGGCGTTCCGACCAATAAGGACATTAATTTTGTGTAGATCAAACTCCTGATCCCTGATTGACTTAAAATTCTCTATCCTCACCTTAGATAGATACATATTTATCTAAGTACACGATTCAATAAGAAGATTTGTCACTAGAGAAGAAGAATAACCTGTATTTCAGAAATCACCTGTGCCGGAGAACGAGACTACATCGGAGTTGATCTACTCATCGCATGCAAACTGCGGAGTACTAATCGAATATCTATACCTCTACATACCATCAATAAATCTAGTTGAAACTGAAACCAAAATGAAATTGTAATATCCTACAAAAACCGTATACTACTAATATCTCAGGAGGAAACAGCAACCAGATCCGATAATCCGGAGTCAAA
>JALWRB010000478.1 GCA_027077875.1 Candidatus Heimdallarchaeota archaeon | reverse complement strand
AGGACGAGGGAATCGACGCAGTCTACGACCAGTCAGGTGCTATCGGAAAGAGGTATGCAAGAGCTGACGAGATCGGAATCCCATACACCCTCACAGTCGATTACCAGTCTCTCGAAGACAGTACCGTGACCATCCGTGAGAGGGATACCACCAAGCAGTCGAGGATATCCATGGAGTCCGCAGGAGAGGTCATCAGGAACCTGATCTGGGGAGTCATCTCCTTCGAGGACCTCGAAGAGGTACCAGAGGAAGAGCCCAAGAAGAAGACCGATGGAGCTAAGAAATCCAAGAAGTCCGAGAAGAAGACCGAAGGTGGCAAGAAGCCAGAGAAGAAGACTGGTGGATCGAAGAAGTCTAAGAAGAAAAGTGAGGATTCGAAGAAGAAGAACGATGGTTCGAAGAAGAAGAACGACGGAGCTAAGTCAAAGAAATCTTCAGGCAGTAAGTAATCACTCTATTCACAATAGTACCATCACATCAATGGAACCTAACATTATACATTCTCGCTAAAGTAAAGTGCACGTATCAAAACACATCAGAGAGCGTCGATGTGCCGCTCCCCTCTGGGCCTCGCCTTCTCAAGGATACGATAACCACAGTATGTGCACTGAATCCTTCCATTGACAAGCTCATTGGGATTGATCTTGTTCCTACATCTCAAACATTTGTATTGAGTGTCTTTCATCAGTTCTTCGAGCGCACACTTTCTTTTAAAGTTTTATTTGCAAATCCTAAGAACTATTTCCTCACCAGATCTATGCTGTCACGGTTGAATCCAAGACCCTCCAAGAGCTCGAAAATCCGAAACTCGTGGTTGCCCTGCAACTCAATCGTGTCACCCTTCACTGTACCACCACAAGCAAGCTTGGACTTCAGCTTGATCGCTATGTCCTTCAACTTGAACTCCTTAGGATCCAGTCCTTGGATGATCGTATAAATCTTACCCCACTTCCGCTTCTCAAGAATAACCTTGAGCCTAGCTTCTGTTTTCGCCACTTCTGTGCAGATACAGAGTTCATCTGATAAGCCACACGTTGAACATGTACCAGTGTCGTCATCGTCGAAAATTTTCTTGTCAACCTCTCTATTTTTTGATACTGTTTCAGCTATTGAGCTGAATTTACATGTATATGCTCCAATCGCTTTATAAGATTGTCTCTTCGGTTATTCGCAATATGACCGAGATTTCCCCAAAATAGTTAGCGTGTGTATAGGGATGAATAATAATGCCACGTTATGAGCTTATCCACACAAATCATCAAACTCTTGTAGGAGGATCATTGACGCATACTTCTCAATAAATAGTTTTTTTCATATTGTAAACTTTGAGCTTATATTTCCTAATTATTACGATGGACAGATAATATCCGTAATAGTATAACCTTCAAATTGAGGAATAGATCTTCTTCTGCATTATCGATTTCTTCTAGTAGATCGCTGATTCTTCTCAAACTCTCTTTAAGGTCCTTATCATGTTTAGACCCTTCAGGTAAAACTCTCTGCAACTCATAGTCTCTACGTAATTTATCCTGAACTCTGATTATCAGTGTGGATAGTTCGTCATCTAATACATTCTTATTGGTCAATATATCCAGTATATCCGCAGTGTCTGATATATAATCTATGTTTGATTCAAATGAACCATATAGAGATTCTCTATCCTAACTACGACATCCATGAATTACAAACATACCATTAAACCTCGGTTATTCTCAATATGACCGAGATTGTCACAATTTTGTGGGTCAGCTTCGGGTGGTGACCTCTACCCCGTCTTCGAGGACGATCATGGTGTGCTCGTGCTGGGATATCATGTCCTCCGACGATCCTCTGAGGACGTGGTACTCGATCATTCCACCGTTTCTTCTGAGCTCCATCATTCCGATTTTGATCTCGGGTATGGTCAGTCCGTGGTTGAGCAGCCACCTCTCAGCGAACGGCATTCCGCCGAATTCCCTTACGGCGATGTTCCTGATCTTCTTAGCGTGTTTGGATCTGATAGCGAGTCTGACGGGTGCAGCTCTGAAGATGTTGATCTTGTTTAGGTCTGCGTGTATCTCACCAGTACCTGTGGATGCGAAGGGTTCGATGGCGTATACCTCGTGTAGTTCTGCCTGTTCGTTTGTGTCCACCTCGATGCTTGGAACGCTCTTCCCTGCGTGGACGATGTACCTCTCGACGAGGTGTCCTCTGAGGTCCCTTACCGGCTCGAATCCTGCGTCCCTGATGGTCTTTGCGACGAGTCCTCCGATCTTTCCGAGGTTAGCTCCTGCCCTCATGGTCTTGATGGCTACCTCGCATGCTTCCTTGGAAGCATTGATCAGGTCCTTGTAGCTTCCGTCGAGGTCGACCGTCTTGGCGGTGTCAGCGATGAATCCGTTGATGCTGACTCCGCAATCTATCTTGACGACACCCTTGTCTGGCACGATCAGGGAGTCTTGGATCTGTCCTGTGTAGTGAGCTGCGACGTCGTTGATTGATATATTGATGGGGAATGCTGGGATGGCACCTGCGTCGTAGATCAACTTGTCTGCTGCGGTGCATATATCGAGGACGTTAGCTCCTGGGACGACGAGTTTTGCCACTTCCTCCCGTACTTTCGCTGCGAGCTTTCCTGCCTCGTGGAGATACTTCTTCTGCTCTTCAAAACTGATTTCCTCTTCAGCTAGTTTCAGTCCGGGGTGAACCTGTACTTGGTATCTAGCGGGGTGATTTCCATAAATTTCAGCCATTATTACCTAAGTAATAGTATCACATAGGCATAAAAACGCATCTATTTTGATTAGAGATTTCTCCGAAAGAGGAGCTGTGATTCAATCATTGTGAATCCGAATTCTCTGAACAGTTCCTTGTCGTTCATGAATGACTTGGTCCTCATGACTCTGACCCGTTGGACACCCTGCAGGCTGTAGTGCCAGAGCACCTCGTTGAACAGGGGTATCCTGAGCTTCTTGTACCTCTTCTTGCAGAACGGGCCGAATATCACCGCTGTGTTCGAGGGTGAGAGGAAGGAGGAGACGATGGCGTAGGGTTCTCCCTTCTTCTCGACAACTGCCCATCCCTCTGTGCTGGTCTTCTGGTGGTTGAATATGTGGTGGTATGACTCGAAGTCGATGGCCATAGGGCTATCGGGGTCCATCTCTCTGGCGATCCACTCCCAGCTCGGTACGAGGTCAGAGTCCCTTACCTGCCTGATCCTGTACCCCCTTGGGAGTTCGTACACTCCCGCCATGATTCTCGCTTCCCATATCTCGACTATCACCTTCTTCCTCCTGAACTTGCTGCTCTTGAAGATAGACTGTATGGGTTCGTGGTTGCTTGATATGGCGACCTCTGCAGTCCTCATCCCCCTGTCCTTTGCGTGGGTCAGTGCGAGCTCGATGAGATTGGTCTGGAATGTCGGCAGTCCTGGCTCGTTCACGTCACCGATGGGGTAGCCGAGGATAGCGATCCGCTCGTCGTCGTCGAACTCCACCTTGATGGAGGCGACGATCTTCCCCCTCTTCTCAGCCACGAGGTAAAGGGGGTTGTTGTCCACGAGGTTTCCGATCTCGAGCCTGTACTTCCTCGACGGGGATGGAGCATTGAAAAAATTGGGGAACCGTGAGAAGAATTCGTGCTCAATTTTCGCCAGTTTTCTACTGTCCTTTATCTTGGCAGGACGAAAATAGACAAAATCGGCACTCATTACATATTATACTTCCCGAAATTATAAAAACAATCACTTTCCTAAAATGTGGTCTCGAAGATTTTACGCAGAATATAGTACGAGAAAGATAGCATTGTGTCGAAAAATGACAGAATTCGTACCGGGATTTTATCCCCAGATAGTATTGTCTCTTCAGAAAAGAACTCCTTATATATATCCTAGGCGATGATGAGTTGTGCATCATTACCCGGAAGAGGATTCTTTCACAGGTAACTGAAGCCGTCTCATCTATGCATTCTTGCAGAAGAACGCTCCACCTATTGTAACTCAAAGGAGACAAGAGTACAATGGCAGTAGCAAACCTAGAATTCCAAATACACGACGTCACCCTGCCTCTCAGGGTATCGTCCGACTCACTATGCATGAGTTGCGCATACAAGGGCAAGAGCTTCGTATGCTTAATACCGACCAAGTCCAAAGATGGAGATTATCCGAACATCACACGGTGTACGGACTACAAACGTGCTATGGATCAGTGAAGGTATTTCACGGGTATTAACCTGAAGAGTTCATCTCTACTTATTTTCCAATCCCTTTTCCAGTCGGAATAACCAGTATGGTAGCCCAATCGGATATTTCAGTTAGATATTCCAGTCGGACATTCCCGTCGGATGAACCAGTCAGATATTTCAGAAGGATATTCCAGTCAAATTAATCAGTCAGAAATCCTGCCAGATTTTTCTAATCAGATTATGGAGCTACCTGAATCCCGAGAACCTGTCGGGATCCTCGTCATAGTCGTCGTAGTTTTCACTGATGAGCTTGTCGCGCAATTCATTTGATCTGAGCTGGAGGTAGCCGAGATCAATGGACAAGCCCTCGACCCTGGAGAACATCTTGATGACTTCCTGAGCAGCGACAAAATCAGGGATGGACGGGATGCAGTCTGAGAGGATGGCAATGGCAGGGGTCTTGCGGCCCTGTGCTTCAAGCAGTGAGGTAGCGATTGAGCCGAAGACGTACCCGCTCTCCATCGGTTCAACACCGAGGAACTTCAGCTCACCTCTCGTCACTTCGTCGCTGCAGACGACCTCCACCTTTGTCGTCAGGACGGTGTGATCCCTCCCTGTCGGGAGTCCTCCGAGGATTCGGATAGACTTGACCCCTATGCTGTCGTACCATGTATATAGCTCCCTGATAAACTGTTTAAGCCTTTTCTGCGGGATACTGCCATGATTCAGGATCAGCAGGTACTCCGAATTGGCATAGACCTGTACAGGATACCTGACATATCCCCCGTCAACTATGGCGAGTGAAGGCATAAGATCGGAGTCTAGATATCCCACCTCGTGGAGTCCCAGCTCTGTGACAAGGTGCTTGGAGGCGATAACGGAGACCAGACCACTGCCCGAGAAGGCCTGTATGACAATCTGGTCCGTGAAGGTGAACTCTCCCATCTGAATGAATTGAATGCTCAATAAGGCGACGTCATGGGCGCAGTATAAAAAAGATAACTCACTGACATACTTATCTAACGATCATGTCCTTGGCATTCGGTCCGGTGGAGATGTACTTGACCGGTACTCCACAGGTGTCCTCAATCTTCTGGATGAATTCCATTGCTGCAGGGGGTACCTTAGAGACCTCTTGCACTCCCTCTAGCTCAGGATAGAGCAGGTCTATCTTGGTAAGGGCTATAGATGTGGCCCCATTGAGCCTGACGGCTTTCCGGGCGAGCTCGAAGTCAAAGGGCGCTGCCCTCCTCAGTCTCCCGGTCACTGTCCCGTACTCCTGCCACCCTCGCTTCTTTATCTCTTCAGGTTCTAGCTCCCCCTCCAGTGGACCTGTCCCGACCCTCGTGACATATGCCTTGAGGACGACAATCACCTCGTCGATCCTCGTGGGCCCCACACCTATGTCCGCTGCGAAGGTGGATGCAGTGACGTCCTTCGAGGTGACGAACGGGTAGGTTCCGTGCAGAAGACTGAGGAATGTCGCCTGAGAGCCCTCGATGATCACAGTACCCCCCCTGTCGATGATGTCGTTCACCTCGTCACTGACATTGCAGATGTACTTGCTGAGTTCGGGAATGTCCTTGGCCAATTTTAGCACCCGCTTTGCCCGGTCTTCGTTCGCAGGACCGCAGCCTGTACCAGTGGATCCGACGACCTCACGGAGATGCTGGGAGCCCCGGTCTCGGTCAATGTGATCCTGCTCGATGACACCTGTATGCCTATCTACGAAGATTCTGCCCTCGAGACTCGTGACCTCCACTTCCTTGAGGAAGATATCGGGATTGATCAGCATACCAGCACCGATATACGAGACAGACTCCTCGTTGAAGAAACCGCTAGGAACCAGTTGGAGCTTGTACGTCTTCCCGTCCACGACGACGGTGTGACCGGCATTGGGTCCGGTACCTGCTCGTGCGAACGCATCGATCTTGGTGTTTTGAGCAAGGTATGAGACGATCTTTCCCTTGCCCTCGTCACCAAATTGTCCACCACAAATTATTGTTACGGGCACAAGTTAGGAAGGAGATTCTGGTATATTAATCTCATTCTAGAACCTTGACAAAACAGTATTGCTTCAAGCACAGGTTCTTAATGGTGGGGGACAATTTATTTCATAATGGACCACCAGTTCGTGAACCTGAGATTCACCATCGTCGAGAGGGAGTGTCTCTCGGTCTATCTCAGACGAAGGATGGCCCGCAAACCACTGGTCGTAGGAGCATCCGAGATATCAAAGGTGCTCGGCGTCAGCCGACCGAGGGCCTACGCGTTGCAGAAGCAATTGGAGAAGAAGGGAGTACTTGTAAATGACAAGGGACAGGGTTTTTTCCCCAGCAAGGATGGGGAGATTATCCTCGACTCCCTACAGCATCGGTGGAAGGTACTGGAAACTTTTCTCTACTCTGACCTTGAGATGAAACTGGACGACGCTTCCGCAGAGGCCATGAACATGGTGCTCCACGTCTCAGACAACCTCATCACAACTCTCTGCAAAAGGCTTGATGTCCCCGTATTCTGCCCCCACCACCTCAGAATCCCGTCACATTAACCGATTAAAAAACTTCGATCTAAACGACATTCTGAACACTTCAATTCGTAACAGCTTTATAATATCAAAAGATATGTCCATTGAGAATACTTAATGATGCGTCGTATTGTTTCAAAACTTGTACTTTGTGGGGAAACAAGAGTGGGAAAGACGTCGATACGGAGGTCATACTTCGGTGACAGCTTTCTAAAAGATCACCTCTCCACACTCGGTGCAGATTTTGCCGTTAAAAGAGTAAAAATTGATGACCAGACGACCATGGAACTACAGATCTGGGACTTAGCTGGACAGGAAGGATTCTCAAATCTAAGACAGCGTTTCTTCAAGGGCGCAAGCAGCGCCATGATGGTGTTTGACATCACAAGGAGGGACACCTTCGACAAGTTGGACTACTGGTTCAAGCAACTCTGGGAAGGAAGACAGTCCAAGTACCTACCCATCGCGATTATCGGGAACAAGAATGACCTCCAGACCCGTGAGGTCTCACGGGATGAGGTGATGGAGTACATTACCAAGCTACGTGAGGAGAATGAACTCGATACCGAGTGGATCGAGTATTTCGAGACCAGTGCAAAGACTGGTGAGAACATTGAGGAGTGCTTCCAAGGTGTTAGCCAAGCTCTCCTAGACAAGATGAAAAAATAGGCCTTGACCCCCCCTTTTACAAACTGAAACATATTGGGCAGAACTAAGAGACAGATGCAGAAGAGCCCATTTATCCTAATCGTACAACTGTATTTACAGGATATCTTCACGGTAATTGTAGAAAAATATATTGTAGGTAATCTGTTGCTGATAAGTTTCAAGAATTTGGTTAAAATTAATCTGGAATGAGAATTTTACTCAGTTGTCACGAAGAATTATCACTTCTTTGACTTCTCCAGCACGTCACCCAGTGAGACACCGGCCTCCTTCATGGCGCTGATCCCAGTGACCATCTCGGAGAAGATTCCACCAAGACCGCCCGTCGCGGGGAGGATCAGCTTAGAGTTGTTCTGGATGCCACGAGCTATCGACGACGCGACCTCCTTCTGCGCCTCAGCTCGGATCTCGTTGATCTTTACCATGATACCCGACTCGTTGAACTGCTTCAATGCTTCTGCGAGGCTGCGGGTACCCTCGGCCTCAGCCTCCAGTCGCATGCGGATGGCGTCAGCCTCGGCACCAGCTCTCGTCCTCGCTGCCTCAGCTTCTGCCTTCGCTCGGATAATATTGGAGTCGGCGTCTCCCTGCGCGATCTTACGCTGCTTTTCAGCATCCGCATCCGCTGCAATCGCTATCCGCTGAGCCTCGATCTCCGCCTGCCTACGCGTCTCGGCGTTAAGTACGTCCATCTCCTTGAGCGTCAGCTGCTTCTTCTGCTCGGCTATCAACTGCTGCTGAGTAAGTCTCGCAGTCTCCGCTCGCTGCAATGCCTCCTGACGCTTGACCTCAGCCTCAGAACGACGCTCAGCCTCCACGATCTCGGCCTCAGCATTCTGATTAGCCTCGGCTATCCTCGCTATCTTATTCAGCTCTGCAGACTTCACACGCTCCATGTCTGCAATAACCGTGTAGCCGTCTATGTCGATGATGTTCTTGATGTCGAAGAGCACAACCTCGATACCGACCCTTGCAAGCGTCTCAGATGTCGATTTGTTGATAGCCTTCTCCATTTCATCACGTTCCCGCATAATGATTGGAAGTACTTGTTTCATGGCCTCTGATCTTGAGGCTGACTGTATTGTGTCATCGACGATTGGGATTATTTCCTTCTTTGTTGCTTTTCCGAGGGATCTAGTAGCGATGATAGCGTCTGAGATCTGTACTTTGCAAGATATTTCGACTCCGAAAGGGAGGTTATCTCTGTCGAGTAGTTTAATTCTTGGTACGGCTATTTCGATGACAGTTCTTTTGACCTTATTTCTCTTCATTACTTTTGGTATGTAGAAGTATGAGTCACCGCCTCTGTACTGGCTTTCTTTTCCGCCGAAGGCGATTACGTGTATCTCTTCTGAGCTGACGACGTTGTACACGGTAGTCATGAGGAATACGAGGACTCCTACAAATATGAGGAAGACGAATATTCCTCCTGTGACACTTCCTGTGGTTATTCCCACGTAGATACCAGTGGCTGCGCCTGCCAATAGTGTAAATATTATTAGTTTGTTTGCTGATGCCATATTTTCACATCCTAAATGTTCTCTCGGCAGATTGGGCAGTACTGATTGATCTCAATCCACTGCTTCCAGTGCGTAGCGTGAAATGTTGCTTCACAATGGGGACATGTCTTAATCTGCGACTTCTTTTCGACCGTGTGGTAGCATATCTCACATGTAGGAAGATCCTTCCTTGAGATGTTCTTGAGGAATAGGTATATGCTTCCGAGTAGTCCGTAGCTGGATTTTACATGAACGTTTTCTCTCATCCTGTCGACGGGTCTGACCTTGGCGACGATTCCGTCGAACTCGACGATCTGCACAGGTGTTCCCTGTTTCAGGGGTTTTGAGATAGGTTCTGCATTTGTAGCGATGAAGAATTCGACGGTCTTGTCTGTGACGACCTTTATCTTTCCCTTGCTGTCGGGGTCGATCTCCATGTTTACTTTTCCGTACTTCCCAGTGTATTCCTTTTCGATGTCTGTTTGAACGATTACAGCTGAGAGGAAGATGTGTGTCAAGAGGCCGAATACGAGTCCACCTATTAGACCCGCGTAGGGCTCTGGCACACCGAACAAGCCTACAACCCCCCACATGAATATTGCCGAGGCAATGACGGAGGAGATGTTGTACCCTCCGAGCAGATCTATATCCAGAACGTCTTTTGACAGGATGAGAAAGGCTCCGAGGAGTGCTAGAAGTATGTATGTTTCCATATCAATCATGCCAACCATTCGAGAGATGGTTAATACACTTCTGGCAGTGGTCGTATATAAAATTTTACCGCGCTTTCGATATAATTGAAGAAATATTTAGCATTAAATAGCATTTACTTCAATATTTCCTACCAATGAACAGATCGGACAATAATTTTGTTTAAAAATGAATTTTGATCTTCAGGGAAGGTTTGCCCAGCTAATGAATTTTGGGGGACATGTATCCTTTTTTGAAAATTTGTATAAATGGGCTCAAATCTTTACGCTATATCGTTGATGTATGATTGTTTTGGAATCCAGACTATCACGTATCATTAGTGCGCTATCATTATGTGAGAAGGCAGTTCAATGCCCTCAGAAGTTAATAATTGTGGATTTGGGGCTATAGTTTTAGCTCAGACCTCAGCTCCCACTCTTCAGGCCTTCTCCCAATAATTTCCTCCACATGCTCAATCAACCTAATCGCTGCATCTACCGACAGTGGTTCTGCAGATATTTTGTCCAGTAGATCCACAAATTTGGGATCAAGCTTTCTGAGCTGTTGCCGACGGATCTTCAACCGCTCGGCATAGGTTCTATGGTGGCGGAGAATTGCTTGCGTGGCAACCTCAATTCCTTTCCATAATGTCTGCTGATAGGCATAGCTGGATGTTGTGTCACTGAGGTCCATGAGGTCTTTCTTCAGATCGTCAATCGAGTACCTGACTAGTTCCAGATCTACACCAGAGAGTTCGGGCAATGGTCTACTCAGACGTCGCTTGGCTTCGTTGATTAATTCATCGATGACCGGATCGAATTTTTCGAGAACGATGCCCGTGGCCAGCATATCTGCGGTGATTGGACGGAACCCGTCCTCGTGCTCCATGTATGCTTCGATTTGTCTGACAGGGTTGACAAAGTATTCCAACTCGATTCCATCAAGCCATGTATTTCCCCTTATTCGCCAATCCTGATCAGGAACAACGATGTAGATGTCGACGTCAGAATTGGGGCCATGGTAATCTTTGGTAAATGATCCCACCAGAATTATACCCAGGGGATGAAATCTCTCGATGGCACGATTCACGAACTTCTGTACAACCGACTGTACCTTTGAAGGGAGGTCACTGAGTTCCACAGTGAGGAGCTAATGACTATGATTAAATAGCTTCCTCTCGCATTATTATGAGGATATTTTTAGGAGTTGGAAGGATATTGCTATATCCTGGATTCCTTCTCTAGTATACCCTGCTCTAATTTCTCGAAGATTCCCGACTGGAGTTCATTCGCTGCTGCCTCGATTGTCGTAATTATGTAGTCCCTGTCCTCGGGGTTGAACACACATCGGGCAAGGATGCAGAAGTCAGTGAAACCTATACGCTGAATGACCCATGCCTCGTGGCTCTTGGCTATTCCCTTGAT
>JALWRB010000477.1 GCA_027077875.1 Candidatus Heimdallarchaeota archaeon | reverse complement strand
TCCAGAATCTGAGTCATGACTTCCACGATGTTGTAATTGTGGGTGGCGGTCCCACAGGGCTAACTGCAACTCTATATCTCGCCCGTGACGATGTGGATGTGGCTATCCTTGAAAAGGGAGCCCTCGGTGGACAGGTAGGATTCACACAGAGGTTGGACAATTATCCTGGTTTCCCTGAGGGAATATCTGGGGAGGAACTTGCAGAGCGAATTATTCAACAGGTAAAGAACTATGCAGATGAGATCCTGACCGCCACCGACGTCACTTCCATAGAGGCAAAGAATGGCATTTTAGAGGTGAACACATCCGATGGGAGGTGCTTGGGATCGAAGACGGTGGTTATAGCCACCGGGAGCAAGTACAGGACACTGAATGTCCCTGGAGAATCAGACCTCATCGGATACAAGATCCATTTCTGCGCTACTTGTGACTTTATCTGGTATAAAGGTCAGGAAGTCATAGTTGTAGGTGGAGGAAATTCCGCGTTCGAGGAGTCTCTCTTCTTAGCCAAGCATCTGAAGAAAGTTACAATCCTTGTCAGATCAACAGCTAAGGCATCGAAGGTGCTGCAGGACAAGGTGGCAGAAACTCCTAATATTGAGGTTAAGCTATCGACAATAGTCGAAGAATTCAAGGTGGGACCCAAGAAGACCCTTGAGGGAGTTGTGGTCAAAAACACTTCCACCGGAGAGACTGAAATCCTTCATCCTAATGGGGTCTTTCTGTTTGTTGGTTTGACACCTAACGCTGAGATGGTCAAAGACCTTGTTGAACTGGACAGACAGGGATTTATCATCACAGACTCATCAATGATGACGAAAACCAAGGGTGTGTTCGCTGCGGGCGATGTACGTGCTGGATCAACTAAGCAAGCAGTGGCAGCGATGGGTGAAGGAGCTGCAGTTGCCATTCATCTCAGAGAGTATCTTAAGAGCCTTTGACTCCATTGACGTACCATGGAATTCTGAACAAAAACGTCTGTTCGATGCTCCATATTTACATACATCCAGAATAAAGCGTATAAATCCAAATAGTAACAACTCACCCATGAAGCTACTGCGCTTAAACCACACGTCAGTCACTGAATACGAAATCCGTAATTCCAAGGAAGAGCTGCTCTACCGCGTAAAAAGGGAACCCATAGAGCAGAAAATTCTATTCATTAATCCAGAGGGGCAAGTCTTGGGAGAGCTTGAAGGGTCGATTCGGTCATGGACCTTCCATGACAAGGAACATGACCTAAAGGAGACTATCCACTTCCCACTACTGGGTAGGACAGTCAAGGTCAAGTTTGGTCACAACCACCTAGAGGGAACTTTCGGGAACTCTAAGGATTCACTCCTCCTCCTCGGTAAAAACGGGAGTTCCCAGATATCTATTAACAAGTCCAATGACAAGTCATACCAGATCGAGGTGAGCGAAGATCTGGGAAGTATTGATGCAGTGGCCCCTGCGGTTGCTCTGGATCTACGGTACAATCGAAAGAGATAATCCATATTCCTTGATTTCAGTAGAATAAATATTCAATTATAGAATACGATCCCATGAGCCAAGGAGTGATCTCTCTTGAGTGTGGTTCTAAGCAGAGGACATGGAGGTACCCCAAGGGTGAGATAGTTAGTAAGATTATGGAGTCCTTCCAACATGCGGTCATGAGAAGGGATGAGTTCCTCTCTACCTTTGTTCAGGAGATGGATAAGAAGTTTCAATCCCTAAGGAATCCTAAAGGTCAAACTTTACTCTGTCTGTCCATTGAGCAGGACGGGGACGACTGGAATGTCACCTTGACAAAGTTCGGGTTGAAACTGCAGACCTATAAGTCGAGCGACATATCACTCATTAGGAAATCGTCCTTGAGCTTTGAGGACTTCTAGTTTAGATACACCTATATTTATTGGGACATCCCATTTACTGTGCTTGGCGGAATCACAACTGAACAGATGATTGAAGTTGATCGAATCATGATGGAAGATCTCCAGATTCCTGTGGAACTAATGATGGAACATGCTGGTCTGAACCTCGCAAGATTAGTCAGATCTGTTTCAACGGGGTCGGTTCTTATCGTGGCAGGTTCTGGGAATAACGGAGGTGGAGGTCTTACTTGTGGTCGAAGACTTGTGAGTTGGGGATATGCGGTAACTGTTTTTCTCCCGAAAGGTAAGGAGAAATTGAGAGAAGTACCTCTCCGACAGTTGGAGCGATTACAGAACATTTCTGAAGTAGAGGTAATAGAGGACCTTTCCACTATGAAAATGCGTCTGGACGAATTCTCTGTTGTTGTCGATGCCTACATTGGCTACGGGTTTACCGGAACACCTGATGAGATATCAGTTGAAGTATTTTCGATGATGAGGAGGGCAAGAAATTTGATCTGCTTGGATTCCCCCTCGGGGGTCAACACGTCCACGGGGGAGGATTTCAGTAATCTCAAGCCTGTAGCTACCTGTACAATTGCCTTTCCCAAAATTGGGCACCTTCGGGAGTCGATGGACCTTGGAAAATTCTACCTAATTGATATTGGAGTTCCCAAGTCAGTATACCAACGGCTTCTGAACATCGAACATAATAACAGGGTCTTGAGCATGCTTTACGAGAAATTCAGCTTAGATCCCCTGGTTGAGATAGAGCGGGATGGTTCAGGGTGGAAAATCAGCTCTTGATCTCCTGCATTTTGATGATCTTATAGGCACGTTCAATTATCTCGTTTTTGGGAAACTTTCGATAGAAGGTATTGACAATTGGCCCGAATACTTCAATCACATGAATTCCTACGGTGGTGAGGAACTCTACCAATCTCTCAGAGT
>JALWRB010000476.1 GCA_027077875.1 Candidatus Heimdallarchaeota archaeon | reverse complement strand
ACCGGTGAGAAGGAGAAGATGACGGGTAGACTCCAGCGGTACTACGAGGGCCTCCTCCGTCATGACAAGAATCTGAACAAGAAGCTGGGAGGATCAGGAGGCAAGTCCTTCAATCCCATCTCGATTCTCGTCCCCGTGATCATCTCCATGCTGATCAGACTGGCCCTCCTCATATACTTCTCATGGCTCATCCTCAATGCAGACATCTTCTTCAACTTCATCAGCTTCCCGAAGACACTCACCCAGTCGATCGAATTTGACCAACCAGAGAGTATTCTTCTCGTACTCATCCCTATGATATTCCTCATACTTGGTCTGTCCATGCTCATCTCGTGGGGGGTTGGACTGCTCACCAAGTCCCAAGAGCTCATACTCAGAGACGAGAGCGAGGTGAAGAAGTTCATCAAGAAAGGAGTGGCGATCAAGACAAGGCAGGAAGGAGAGGAACTTCTCAAGAAAGTCCAACCGCAGAAAAAGGGAGGGAAAGCAGCCAAGACAGACTCTACCACCCAATCCGCCGATGAGGGTACAAGCCCCAAGCGTAGGCGAAAGAGGAAGAAACCTGCCAAAAAATAATGCATTAGGCGAAATTATATTAGCTAGCTCCCACAAGAGGGTTTGGTGATCGGATCTGAACTCTGACGACATCACTGCAGTCCTCTTCTCGGGAGGAAAGGGCAGTCGGTTATTTCCACTTAACGAATACTACCAGAAGGTCATGATGCCTATAGGGAGATGGGGAACCCCGCTCCTTGAGCTGGTGATCAGGCACTTCAAGTACTACGGGATCACGAAATTCGTCATGCTCATAGGGTACAGAGGAAACCAGATCCGCAGGTACTTCAAGGACGGAAGCAGGTGGGACATCCAGATAGATTACTCCTTCGACGATCCTAACCTGAAGGGAACGGGAGGCGCCCTCCTCAATGCCAAGGAGAAGATCAACACCTCTAATCTCATTATCTCCTACACGGACATCCTCACCTCCCTTAATTTCAGCAAGCTCTTGAGTAACCACATCGCCAACGGGACGATGGGAACTCTGTGGTTAGATCCCGAGTGGAACGAGTCCGTGCACTCGGTCACCTACGACGCCAACATGAACGCCATAAACCTTAACTCCGACTCGAGCAGCATTCTAGTTAACACCGGACTGAGCATTTTGTCATCAGAGGTGTTCAATGTCCTCGAGGAGTTCAAGAAGAAGTCCAACTCAATCGACCTCTCGGGAGATGTCTACCAGAGACTCGCAGAGGAGGAGCAGATCGCAGGATATGTCTCGCCGGAGTGGTGGTTGGACATCGGAAGTGTGTCGAGGCTAACGAGCATCACACGGTCTCTGTTGGTGAGACGAATGGGTCATCTTATCGAGGAGGGAGTGATATGAGATCGGTGATATACTACCCCTCACTGGACGGTCTGCAGCCGATATCATATTACCTCCACCCAGGTCTCTGGATGATCGGGACAAAGGAGATAACCGATGACAGGGCAGTGAACAACCTCTCGCTCATCGAGTGGATCCTGAGGCACCTAATGTTTAACGGTCTGAAGGACTTTGTCTTCCTCGGGAAGAAGCAGATAGAGCAGCTTTCTGCACAGAAGAAGCTATACGAGTACGACTTCGGTATCAACGTTGAACTCAAAGGGTCCGACGAGCTGAGAACGATCGAGCTCATAAACACCCTCGATGACGAGGACACCCTGTTCTACTTTGGAACCGTTCTGTCCAATACAGACATCGATCAGTTCATCAGGTACCACGAGTCCCACGACAGAGTGTGCACACTGCTTATCAGCCAAGGGATACAGTATAGGGTGGGACTTGCGAAGGTCAACAAGGACAATGTCATAACCTCGTTCTTGGAGAAACCGTACGACAAGACGATGTCCTCCTTCACGGGTATCTTCATCCTGAGAAAAGGATGGAAGCACCATCTGCAGGACTTCCTCCTAAACAGTTCCCTCGCGAAAGGGAAGGAGTTCGGGACAAGCCTCATAGAGGAGTTCATCAGGTTCCTCATCGAGGAGAGGGAGGTGAAGGTACACATCAAAAAGGGGATCAAGAACGCGGACTCTTGGTGGATCAACCTGTCCGAGCTGGAGACATGGGTCAAGCTAAATCCAGATATCATAATTGACAAGATGGACTTCCTGACAGGTTGAATTTACCGATTGCTCTGGATTAATCAGATCACGTCATCAAATGGATTTCTGCTCTAGTGGTTTTTCGATCGTGAGTGAGGGATAGGTTTTAATTTTCTTCCTCCGCTTGGAATGTATGAGTTCGCAAATACCAATGGAGTATGTGATGTTCCAGAAGAAACTGGGTATGGAGATGTCCAAGACCCTCGGGGAAGCGATGGCTGCTTTCTACATCATCGGCAGTTCTGCAGGTTCCTCGGTCTTCCCAGGGGTCTCTGATGTCAACTTTGTCCTCGTGCTCAAGGACGACCTCGAAAATCCCGCGGAGACGATGAAGAACGCTGCACGGGTATTCCAGAATTACAAGGACAACCCCATGTTCACCACACTCGTCAACTTCGAGATCTATTTCGAATCGCAGATGCCCGTCAACGGGGACATCAGGGCGTTCCAAGGACTGAAGGCACTTGCTCTCAGAACCGCTCTCGTCTACTCGGCAGAGAAGAAGAAGTTCCTACCTGACAACAACCCGTACTCCAACCTAGAGGTTGACAGCGCCGTTGTCAAGGGAAGCGCGTCCTCAGTGGTCAACGAATCCATCACAGCCATCGTGAACACGCTGTCTGAACCTGCATTTGAGGAGGAGTTCATCGAGGAGATAAATGCCC
>JALWRB010000475.1 GCA_027077875.1 Candidatus Heimdallarchaeota archaeon | reverse complement strand
AATTCCAGTGAGATCTCAGAGAGTAAATTCCCATAGAGGAATATCTGCTCAAGGGTTCTGCAGTAGCTCAGGGGTTCTAGGTCGATGTAGGAGAGTGACATCTCATTGATACCTAAACCCCTAAGCGAGATGCATCCAGAGATAGGGGAAAGATCGAGGAAATAAACTGGATTCCCTCCAAGATAGAGCTCCTCCAGAAGGTCCAATTTGGTGACCCATCTAAGATCCATCTCGGAGATCCTGTTGTTAGAGATGGATATGTTTTTGATGTAGTAGCAGTTTTCCAAGGGCGTGAGATCAATCTCGGAAATCTCATTATTGTTGATAGCAAGATACTCAAGCTTAGTCCCGAACCACAGGAATGAGAGGTCAAGCTTGGTCAAGTGATTGTGAGAGATATACAATTTTGATAATCTAGGTAGTTTCGCCAGAGGTGAGAGATCGACCTCATAGAGGTTATTTTTCTCCAGTACCAGAGTCCGTAATTGTTCCAACTTGCTGAGCGGAGAGAGATCGACCTCATTGAGATGGTTAGATCCAAGATATAGTCCCTCCAGATTTGAACAGCTCTGTAGAGGTTCCAAGTCTAATGAGGTCAACTGCATATTCTCTAGGATAATATTCTTAATGTTAGGGCACTCTGCCAGTGGAGAGATATCAATATTCTTGAGAGGGATCTTCTGGATGTAGAGACTCTCCAATGAACGGAGACCACGTAATGGCTCAAGATCAATGGTGACAATGGAGACTTCTTCGATGGACAAATTGACAAGGTTGGTCTTCTGATGAAGTTCACTTAGATCAAGAGATGCAATGGATGAGTCAGAGATAATTATATTCGTCTCATCTGACCCGACAGTTATAGAGTACTCTGTACCCATGATCGTGGTGACGTGTATCTCTATATCTTTTTGGGGAGACTTGAACACTAAATACCTTGTACTTCCTATTCTATTTAAAGAGTTACAACCTGTAGTATTGGACTTCTGAGATTACACTTTCAAATCGGGATATAGAAATGTATTTCAAAACAGGATATAGCCCTGTCGTAATGAATTTTAAATTTACAGATGAGCAGCAACTCATCGCAGAAACGGTAAGGGACTTCGCCAACACCCGACTTGAACCAGTAGCCGAGAAAATGGACAAGGAGGATTACTGGCCCCATGACCTGTTCAAGGAACTCGGAGAGCTGGGCTTATTGGGCCCCACTGTCGACGTGAAATACGGTGGTGCAGAGTCGGACTACGTCACCCAGACCATAATTCTCGAAGAGTTAGCGAAGGTCAGTCCTGCATTTGCACTGAGCATAGGGGCACATTCAAATCTCATGGTCGATAACCTCTGTCGAAATGGGAATGAAGAGCAGAAGGCAAAGTACTTACCTAAACTTGTCACGGGAGAGCATGTTGGAGCACTCTGCCTGACAGAACCGGGATCAGGTTCAGATGCACTGGGGATGAAGAGTACTGCGAAACTTGCAGGAGATCACTATATACTCAATGGGAGCAAGACGTTCATTACAAATGCACCCATCGCTGACGTGGGGATAGTCTACGCCAAGACGTCCCCAGAGAAGGGGAAGAGGGGAATTACTGCCTTCATCGTTGACTTGAACGCAGAGGGCGTGACCAAGGGGCAGAAGATGGAGAAGATGGGGATGAGAGGTTCTCTCACAGGAGAACTCTTTTTCGACGATGTAAAGATCCCAGTAGAGAATGTCATGGGAGAGGTGGACAAAGGTCACCGAGTGGTCATGTCGGGTCTGTCTGCAGAGAGGGCGACCCTCGCAGGCATCTCGCTTGGAATCTCAGAAGCAGTCTCACAGATGGCACTCAATTACTCACTTGAAAGAGAACAGTTCGGTGAGAAGATCGCGAACTTCCAGATGATCCAAGACAAATTGGCCAATATGTACGTTGAAACTATGACAAGCAAACTTCTCGTTTACTATGCGGTCTCCAAGGTGATGGAGAATCACAAGGCAAATCGTGAGCCGGCAGCATCAATCTACTACGCTGCTGAGAAATCCACAAAACTCGCATTGGATGCAATACAAGTGATGGGAGGATACGGATACATGAAGGAGTACAAGGTAGAGAAGTTCATGAGGGATGCCAAATTACTTGAGATTGGTGCAGGGACATCTGAGATCCGAAAACTGATCATCGCCAGAGACCTCATCAGAACCGGTAGTTTTGAATAAGAAACTTTATTGAATAAGAAACTCTACGAATATCCCATTAGATAGTTTAGTTTAGTCTTCTGTCAAGAAAATCGGCCAGTATCTCGAAGGTGCGTATCCTGTGATTGATGTCCGACATTCCACCATGACCCTCATCTCCAAACTCTACGTACTCGAAGTCCTCACCCCTCTTCCTTCCGAGTTCCTCGAGACGTGCAACCACATTCCTTGACTCGGAGACGTCGCACCTCGGATCATTCACTCCGTGGACGAGGAGCAATGGGTTCTTGATATTCTCTACGAAATTTATGGGAGATCTCTCCTCCCACAACTCAGAGTCCTTCTCGGGGTCTCCCATCTGCATCCTGAAGTAGTATTTGAAGTGCTCCATGGACTTGCTGTACAGGTTTTTCAGACCACTCACCGGGACCCAAGCTATCCCTGCTCTCCACAGGTCAGGAGACTTGGTCATGCAGACAAGGGTTGCATATCCTCCGTATGATCCCCCGAATACAGCGACACGATCGGGATCAACACTTGCTTCATCGATGAGGTATTGCCTACCAGCTACCCAGTCCTCATGATCTTTACCACCCCAGTCCTTGATACAAGCGTCCCTGAACTCATTGCCATATCCCGTAGACCCGCGGACATTTGGCTGGAGGAGCACATATCCTAGATCCGTGATGAACTGCGCAAAGACCGAGAAATTCATGAAATACTGGCCAGTAGGTCCTCCGTGAGGGTTGACAATACCAGGGTACTTCTTGCTCGGATCGAAGTCTCGGGGTTTGTACAGTATAGCAGGGATCATTGTACCATCCCCAGATTTGTACCATATGTGTTCTGCATCGGTGAAGAGCGAACTGTCGATGTCCCCTGTATCAGGTTTGAGAATAACATCAGACGTATCATTCACTAGGTTGTAAGCTATCAGGGACGATGGACTTGTCGGCATATTGACCGTGAGGTAGAGAATCTCATCATCCTTGAGTTGTCCACCCGCTGCTATACCAGGAGGAAAGTTCGGACGGGTGTACTCACCACTCTTGGTATCGAAGATAATTGGAGATATACTTCCATCCTTGTTCTCAAGAGCAATTAGCTTCGAACCGTCTGATGTCATCTTCACACCAGTCAACGACTGGCTGAGATCTTCTCCGAAAAATTTGATTGACTTCGTTTCGAGATCAAATACTCCAGGTTTTGATGAACCGGATGCATCAGAGTTGAAGTAGAATCCACTGGAATCCTTCTTCCAGTCTACAAACCCGTCCTGTGATCCAATCTTCATCTGGATGACTCTCTCAATATCCCCGCTCTCAAGATCAAGGAGATAAATATCATTATTCCTCAGATCAGCTTCTTCATTGTGCATGAATGCTATGTATTTCCCATCTGGGCTGAAGACACCCCCGAATGAAGGATTGTCAGTCGCGGTCAACTGAGTGACCTCTGATCCGTCGTACCTCATCTTATAGACGTTCATCTGTCCGTTCCTGTTCGAGTTAAATGTGATCCACTCACCATCCGGGGAGGTGTGAGCTACGTGCTCTTGGAATTGTGGAGTGTCTGTTAGTTGCCTTGTCTCCTTGGTGACAGTGTCGATCGCAAAGATGTTGTGCTGCTCATCACCATTATTGTCCTTAGCGAAGAAAATTGTCCTATTGTCCCTTCCCCAGATAAAACCAGATCTCAGGAGGTGGGGAACCTCTCCTTTGGAAATCTGATCCATCTCATTTGTAATGAGGTCTAGTACGTAGAGCTCAATCCTTCCAGTGACATCGTAGTACAAGGCCATCTTGGTCTGATCATGACTCAAGGTAGGCATGTAGAAATTGGGTAACGACGCCAACTTTTTGAGGTCGAAATGACTTTTAACCATAACTATCAAATTTGAGGATCTATAATAATTTTTCAGCTATCGGCAATATCACAACAAATTCCGAGTGTTTCGTATTGTCCAAAGCTAGGAGCTTAAGATTCACGCGATTAGTTTCAATATACCATAACCGCATAGAGATATTTTATCTTATGTGGTATCTAATTCGCACGTATGGGTAGTACTTCCTCAACTAGACCCACAGCCAAGAAGAAGGTACTTTTTTTTACCTTGACAATTATCCTATTTGGATTCGGTTATCTGATAGCCCCTCCTGAGATGGAGGAGGGGGAGTACTCAATCTCCTTGTCGATCCAGCGTGAAGGAGTCACAAGTGAGTTTTTAATTACATTTAAGGTTCTGGACAATCCAACAAATACCTCTTTGATCACAACCAGCCTCGCTAATAATGGGATATCACTTGTAGCAATTTATTCACCAGAATATTCGAGGGCAATTGATGAGAGAATCACCTTCTCTTTTGAAGTAGTTGAGGACAATTTGGTAATTACGAGAGAGATAATGACAGCAACAAAGATTGAGGTAAGGGGAGACAACTTTCAGTTGACAACGTCTCTTCAGAAGGAGGGGGATGGGAGAACTGCTAATGTGACCTTTAGACCTCTTAGGTATTCCAAACTGGCACTTGGATTGCTCTTTGGCATAGCCTTTCTCTGGCTGACGGAATTCATCCCTCTCGCTGCTGCTTCACTTATCATACCCGTAGTCTCGGTGGTCTTCAAGCTTGATACAGCGAATGACAGTCTGTCTCCATTTTTCAGCAGTATTATCGTGCTATTCTTTGCCGGATTCCTCCTTGCAATGGCGATGAGGAAGACAAAACTTGACACTTGGATATCACTGCAGATTCTCTCTAGGATTCCTGCCCATGGGAAAGTCCTCATTCTCACCATGATGGTCATGAGTGCTGTTTTTTCAATGTTTATGAGCAATACTGCAGCAGCCGCAGTTCTTATTCCTCTTGCAATTACACTGATGAGTCAATTTGAGGGGGAGTACGGTGAATTCAGGAAGACACTTGTTCTGAGTATTGCATATTCCGCTACTTTGGGAGGAATAGGCTCTCTAATTGGTACACCTCCCAATATCATTGCTGCAGATCTTGCACAGGAGTTCAATGGAGCAGAGATATCGTTCGTGGAATGGTTCTACTTTGGACTTCCTGTGGTAGCAATCATGATCCCAGTCATATTCGTGTACATCATTCTGAGGTTCAAGCCCAGCATCCCCTCCGAGAAAATCCAACTGGCAAAAGACCATGCCCTGAAGGAACTGAAGGCCCATGGTAGGCTAAACAAAGATCAATTCGCTGTTGGTATCGTCTTCATAGGGATCTTCATCTTATGGTTGACCGAAAGGCAGCACGGTGTCAAAGCAGGAATTGTTGCTCTGGCTGGAGTGGTCATCCTTTTCTTCACTGGACAGCTCGTAGAGGATGACATCCTTGAGGTAAACTGGAACGTCCTTCTGACATTTGGAGGAGGAATTGCCTTGGGTAACGTCATCCTTCACACCGGGCTAGCGGAGTGGATGGCCAGCACCTTCTACTTCATCAGGGATTACCCACCTGCTCTCATCATTATCGTACTTGGTGGGTTTGCCCTCATACTGACTGCGATAGCCTCAAATACGGCTTCAGCTGCGATCTTAATTCCGATTGTAATGCCCATGGGAGCGGTACTAGGATTCAATCCAGCAGTACTTGCGATCTATATAGCTATTGTCTGTTCAGTGGACTTTGCAATAATTATAGGAACACCACCCACCATGCTCGCATTCTCCACAGGTTACTTCAATGTCAAAGAGATATTCAAAATTGGGATAGTTCTGGATGTAATCGGATGGTTGGTCGTGTCAGCACTGACACTGGTTCTGTATCAATCGTTCGTGGGTGTTCTCTAGGCTTCACCGAGAACCTCGGTGACTACTCCACTTTTGTTGAATTCAGTCTTATCGTAAATCCGCCTGCCATCCACGAGGTACTTCACACCATGATCAAGGAAAAATTGTGGTGTGAGCTCTCTGAACTCATTCCATTCGGTGACAAGGATTGCTGCATCCGCACCGTTTAGCAGGTCATCGATGTTCTCGAAGAACTCTGTTCCCTCCGGCATGCTCATCTTAGCGGTCTCTTTGGCTATGGGGTCGTAACCTCGGATCTTTGCCCCGAGATCCATTAGCTCCTTTGCCAGTGGGATCGCTCTTGACTCCCTCATGTCATCAGTATCAGGCTTGAACGCCATTCCCAAAAATGCGATGGTCTTTCCACTGGGATCCATGTGCTTTTTCAGGAGTTCTACTGCCCTTAATGGTTGGGCTTTGTTCACCTCCAAGGAGGCAGACAGCATCTTAGCGGTCACACCTGCTGCTTCTGCTGCTGCACGTAATGCTTTTACATCTTTGGGGAAGCAGGAACCACCATAACCAATCCCGGGTCTAAGAAACTTCGGGCTAATCCGGTCGTCCATCCCCATGCCTTGAGCCACAAGGTTGACATCAGCACCCATCTTCTCACACATGTTGGCAATCTCGTTGATGAATGAGATCTTGACTGCAAGGAATGAGTTTGATGCATACTTGATCATCTCGGCAGTAGCGGTATCCGTCTCAAGAATATCACAATTCACAAAGCTGTAGAGTTCACGGAGCATCTTCAATGACTTGGGATCCTCGGTTCCAAGGACAACGCGGTCAGGGTTCTGGAAGTCCTCGATTGCCACACCTTCCTTGAGAAATTCTGGGTTCATGGCAACACCGAAGTCAACTCCCGCCTTCTTCCCTGAGTGCTTTTCCAAGATTGGTAGGACGAAGTCACGGGTTGTTCCTGGTACAACGGTGCTCTTAACCACCACGGTCTTGAACTCATCTGAATTCTTCAGAGCCTTCCCCACATTCTCTGCTGCACTCTGGATATATCGGAGATCGATAGAACCATCCGCTCTGCTTGGAGTCCCGGTGCAGATGAAAAGTATCTCGGAGTTGGCGACAGCCATCTCGGTGTCAGTTGTCGCCACGAGCTTCTTCGACGCAATCAGCCTCTTCAACATCTCTTCGAGTCCGTTTTCAAATATTGGGGGTACACCCTTGTTTATCAGCTCAATCTTCTTCTCGTCTATGTCAACGCAGACAACATCGTTACCGAGCTCACCAAATCCTACTCCAGATACAAGCCCTACGTAACCAGTTCCAATGAAACCAAGTTTCATACCCTAAGGAAGAAGGTCGGGTATTTGAAACTATAGATTTCTTATCAGCAGTCACAGGAATATCATTTTCCATGAGCAATTTTATATTTCATGAAGGGTAAATGGTTAGCTGTGTTCGATAAGATTCTTGAAGACAAAACTCATGGATCACAGCACATATTGATCAAAAGTCTTGAAGAATGCTCTAGGTTTCTCATGAAGTATCCAAACAGGAGTTCGGAAGTATTCGATTTCCTCAATAAGTTACAGGAGACCTTCCCAGATATGGAGATGATCCAGAGATTCGATTTAGAGTTCGCCAACTCATCATCTTCAAAACTCATGCGTCTTATAGAGATGACACTCAATCACGTGCTCACGGAGAATGAATGGCTTGAGAGGGAGATCATGCCCCTGATAAAGAATTCAAGAGGAGTACTCACGATCTCGTACTCACAGACAGTCAAGTCAGTGTTGGAGAAGGTCAAGGTGAAGAACATCTACGTCATGAAGTCAGAGCCTGGGCTTGAAGGTGTGAAGTTCTACGAAGAGCTCATCACGTCTGGGGAAAAACACCTTATTGAAGACAATGAAGCAGAGTGGCTAATGAAACGTCACAAGGTTACATCAGTTCTGTTAGGTTGTGATAAATTCCACACAAGACTTGGATTTGTCAACAAGAGAGGATCAAAGGATATCGTGCTATACGCTTCTGAGAATAATATACCGGTCTATGTCGTAGGGTCAAGCTGGAAAAAAGTCGACGAAGATATTCAGTTTCTGAGTCTAGACGAGAAGAGTCAAGAAACTCTTGAGGTCATTCCCCTTAGAGAAAATGTCAAGATAATTTACCCGACAGTTGAGTAATGAAAAACAAGACTATGATCGATTATTGAGCAGTTTCTGGAAAATTTTTTAAACAAAAGAATCCCCATAGAAAGTATGGCAAATCCATTGTACCTAAGGTCAGGGGGTATCCTGATCTCAATGTACACTATGACATTCGCAGTGATAACTGGAATCGCATGGGTAGCAGTGAATTATGGAGGAGTTTCACCTGTGGTTGCAGGACTAACAGTTTCTCCTGCTATCATCGGTTTTATCGTTGCCCTTCTCTTCCTGTTCGTGCAATTCCTCATCTCACCATGGATCATGGACCTACAGCTTCGATGGCTTTATGACATGACATGGGGGACTGTGGATATACTCCCAGAAGACATGAGAAATGCTCTTGTCGCCTCGATGCAGAAGCATAATTTCACAATTTCAAAAGTCGGGATTATCCACGATCAGATGCCGAATGCCTTTACCTATGGAAGGTTCAAGAAGGATGCGAGGATGGTTTTCACAGAGGGTATCATTAACCTTCTCAATCCTGATGAGAGAGTGGCTGTTCTGGAGCATGAGGTCGGTCACATCGTCAACAGAGATTTCGTCTTCATGACCTTGGCACAGGCAATTCCTCTGCTCATGTACTACACCTACCTCACCTCAAAGTCATTTGCTGATAGCATCTCCGAAACCACATCAGGTAGTGACAGCGATGCTGAGAGTGCCATCCAAGGAGTTGCCATGGCCCTATATGGAGTGGCATTTGTAGTCTATCTCGTCTACCTTATATCGACATTCATGGTTCTTTTCCTCTCAAGGACGAGGGAGTATCTAGCTGATCACTTCTCTGTTATCGAGACCGGCAATGCAAATGCTATGTCAACCGCTCTGGTTAAGGTGGCATACGGATTGGTCCTTGCGGACGGTGAGCAGAAAAACAGGATGAAGGACCAGAATCTTTCTTCCAGAGATCGTCGAAACCTCAACCGGAGAAATGGTTTCATGAAGGGTCTTGGTGCCATGGGTCTCGCGGATACCAAAACTTCCGAGGGTCTGGTCATTCAGGCTATGGCCAAAGGAGAGGTAAACGCTGAAGCCGTGGCTGCAGCTGCTGCATGGGATATACACACTCCTTGGGCGAAGGTCATCGAGCTCGGATCCACCCATCCACTGACTGGGAAGAGACTCCAGAACCTCGATAGGATCGCACCAGAGGTCAACCAAGATCCCAAATATCCAGACCTAGGTAAAATTAAACCACCGGAGAGTCTATGGGATGAGTTCCTCGTGGACTTGTTCGCATGGAAAGTTCTCCCCACCATCAACGTTCTAATCGTTCTCATTGCAGCGATATACACCTATTTGGCCTACAACAACGTGTGGTTTGGTCTAGGTATCGGTTTGATTATCATTGGACCACTTTATCTCTGGAGGATTAATCTCGAGTACCCCGGTTCCATCAAGAAGTTCGATGATCCAAATCACCCAAGGACTACAGTCCTTGAAGCCATGACAGACATGACCAAGGACGGCTACTACGAAGCATCACCTATTAGGGGTAAGCCAATCGTCATTCAGGGGACGCTTGTTGGTAGGGGGCAACCAGGGTTTGTCCTTGGAGAGGACTTTGTTGTACAGGACGACACAGGCCTCATGGTGATTGACTTCGAGTCAATCTTTGGAGGTATTGGAAACCTCATCCATGGTTATAAGTTAGCAGATAAACTGGGTCAGCAGGCAGTTGTCGTCGGTTGGTATCATAGATCAACCAGACCCTATGTCAAGCTCCACAGAGCATACCTCAAGTCGGGAGACGTCATGAAGAACCGCATCAGGCAGATGAATGTGATATTTACATGGTTGGCCATGATCATTGGAGCTGTTCTTGTGGGCTTGAGTTTCACTGTTCTCTGAATTCATTGAATCTGTTTCAAACTTTTTAGACTATAATCGGATATCTTACGATTTGATTTAGATTACTTCTTCACGAATTTATACCCGTATCGATCCATAGAGTCCTGATGATAGATCTTTCTGAAGACCATCTTGACACCGTCCCCAACGTCAAGATCGTCCAAGGAACTGTCGGTGATTTGAGTGATGATCCGCACGTTGTCTTCCAACTCCACAATCCCCACGAGGTACTCTCCCTCCAGACTCTGTTGCCTGTCAAACTCGGTCGGTGCTGCTCCTTTCAGAATATTGGTGATTGTGTAGACCGTACCGTACCTATTGAGGAATTTGCCCTTCTCAGTCTTCCCATTGCAGTACTTGCATCGTAGTCTTGGGGGAAATATAGTGCGTGAACAGTCTGTACACTGATCAGCTCGTAGTCTGTAACGGGATTCCTTGGATGCGATGTAACTTGGCGTGGAGATATAAGCGCCCTGGGGAGTATGCCCTGGATCTTCATCCATCATGTATCTCTGCATGTATTTTCCGAGTTCCATGTCAGAAGAACTGCTCTCGATAATCTCGGGAGTTCCCCTAAGTTTAACCGTTATGTACTTAACTCCATCAGTCGCAGATATGGTGACCGCTTCCTTCGCCTCCAGAGAATACAGTCCCTCCAGAACAGGAGTTACTGCACCCGAGTATCCGTGAGATTTTTGTACATCAAAGATCGCCTGCTTGAATCCACGGGCTAATCTCAGATTTGAGATAAGCAATACATCGCTGGAAACCTTGTTCTTCTTATAGATAGAGACGAGGTTACCGTCATCAACAAGTAGCTCACCATGGCTGTACCTTGGCTTCTGGGAGTAGTCAACTTCATCGATCTTGGAATCTACCTCAAGTTCAAATGTTGAACAGATGACGGCAGCGGAAGAAAGTGGGATCTGGGACTGGATATCTGTAGATTGTGGAGCATCAACGACCAAGAAGTGAGCTTCCCGCTCCTTGGCAGTAATCAACCCAGAGATACCCGCCAGCTCACCTCCATGGAACATCGATGTATTGTCG
>JALWRB010000474.1 GCA_027077875.1 Candidatus Heimdallarchaeota archaeon | reverse complement strand
CAATGGTAGAGGCGAGCCTGGCTGTACCGAACAGTGTGGCGTTGATTGCGGAAGCTGTTGAGAAGAGAGCGGTGATACCAACAATCACAAACGCCACGCTCCCAACTGCAGGGCTTGGGAGAAGGCGGGTGGCAGCGTAGGCGAGAATCGTGTCGTCATACTTCAAAATCTCCTCCGGGGTCACCACACTCGCGACCACAATAACAATGAGGATATAGATCAATGTGGCGGTGATGATGGTGGTGTACACCCCTTTCTTGAAGTTGACCTCCCTCTTCTCTATCTCGGAGTACTCGTAGCTCAGGAGCTCGAAGCCCTCGAAGCTGACGAAGATCACGGGGATGGCAATGAACGCTGCACCGATACTGGTACTCTGCGGGATGGTCTGGAAGAATGATATATCTGGTGAGCTCACGATGATAACCACACCCATAATACCGAAAGCGACAAGAACCAAGATCTTGAATGCCACGAGGATGTCCTCGGTCACTCCCGACTCCTTCACACCCTTGAGATTAAGGCCCAAGAACCCCAGCATTACTCCAACAGATAGAACCGAACGGGGAAGTGAGATGAAGGGGTCGAGAAGGATCTTGGCGAAGGCACCGAAAGCGTAGGAGTAGAGGGCCATGGTCCCCACGTAGCCGACGAGCAGTATCCACCCATTGTATACCGCGGAGAACTCGTTGTGCACTAGGTCGTTGATGAAGGTGAAGGTACCTCCGTCCTTCTTGAGGTACTCCTCGATACGGACAAAAGAGTATCCGCTGATAAGCGCAATCACCCCCGCAAGCAGGAAGGATAAAGCTGCGTAGTTCCCGGCTATATCTACCGACAGACCGAGAGCCGCGAATATCCCACCCCCAATTGTACCCCCGAGTCCCATCGATATAATCTCCTTAAGCTTCAGCTCTTCCATAGTTTGTTGTCGGTAAAGCAGTTAATAACCTCTCCGACTAATCGGATCGTATCCATCGACCTTATATCAGTAGCACATAAGTAGGGATATGCAACAAATTCTCTCCAACTGGGGAGTCGAGGGGGAAATCAAGGAGTTCCCTGAAGGCTTCGAGAGCCAGAACTGGCTTGTCGAATCGGGGAGCAGAAGGTACGTTCTAAGAAGGATACTTCTCCCAGAGGAGGTCTTGGACGACGGTGCGAAAGTGTACAACTACCTCTACGAGGTGGGACTCAATGTCCCAGCCACGATCATGACCCGTCAGAAGAGATTCTGGATAAAACATGAGGGGAGTGCTTATGTCCTCCAGACCTTCATTGAGGGAAGTGAGGACATAGATCCGAAGACCTTCTTCCAGAATCTCACGGGTTTTACTCAGCTCTTTGGAGTTCTCCACAGGACACTGTACGAAGCGGACAAACGAACATGGAAGAACACTAGAGAGGGGTTCACCAATCCGGACATCCTGCTGGAACAGATCTTGGACGTCAATCCTATGTGGTTGCTTCTACCCCAAGATGAGAGGATAAGAACCCAGTTCGAGACATGGAAAGACGAGTATGAGCACCTTCCCAAGAAGAAGTTGACGAGGGGGGTCATCCATGGCGACCTTGGACCACGGGCAAATATCCTCCATATAGACGGACAGATATCGGGCTTTATAGACTTTTTCGGAGCTCATTTCGGGTACTATCTCTACGACCTCGCCACCTTCATGATGTACGCTAATCTCTACCACAAAGAGGTCGAGAAGGTCACAAGAGGCTTTCTACTCACATACCTCGACACAGCTCCCGTGAGGAGGAAGGAGATCAAGCACCTCCGCTTCTTTCTGAAGACAAGAGCCTTCCTGCAGATCATGCTCTTCTCGAAGAGAATACATGACGGAAACACGCAAGGAGTGTCAGACAATGGTGATAATATCAAGGGATACGAGGAGGGAGTAAGCTTTCTCAACAGAGTCAATGAAATCCCCGAGGACCACTATTGGAACCTGATAGAGGACAGTTACTCAATTATTTAATTACATCTGTGATATCAGAAACTCATAGCCTTGTCCATCCGGACGGTCATCTTGGAGACACCCTTGTAGGTCGCCTGAATAACCACCTGAATTGGATCCATCTTACTCCCTTTTGTCGGTGGAAAGAGTGGATCGAGCAATCTGAGAGAGTGCTTGATGGTCTCGAGGTTCTTTGTCTTTTTGTGCTTCTCAATAGATTTTAGGATGGTTTTTGCTGCCTTGTCCGGTTTCATCTTGCCTGCGTATACCTTCTCAAGAATTGGGAGAATACCCAGCCCTTCACCATCTGAAATAGAGGGAATACCCTCTTGGCTCACGGTAATATCAATCTGGTCTTCTAGATTTGCCAACTGATCCTGCGTCATTGAGTGGAAATCAGGGATCTCACTGAGATATGCAGATATCTCCTTAGAGAGTGAGGAGAGAAGTAAATTAAGCTCTTCCCTTGTAACATTTACCGAAGCAATCCCTGCATAAATGAGTCCATTGTGCATCAAAACGCCAAGGTGCGAATTCTTATCAGTGTGTAGCTCACCCATCATGGAATCTAGGGTGAAACCGAATTCTTCCATCCTAGGGAGGACGGCAGCTAGAAAGCCCGACACAAGAAATGGGTCGATCGAGTTTTCATCGTAAGTTCTGTCCACAAGGCATAGACCTTCTGGGCTAATTACAAGAACTTGATGAATCATTAGTTGTATATATATTGAATCACTATATGAACGTTCAGGAATAAATTTCTTCTATATTCTGACCGGACAATCACTCACTGGGTTTTCTCGTAAAGATGCCAAGGCTTAAGATGAAGATCCCAAAGGATGTAACGACATCAGCAAT
>JALWRB010000473.1 GCA_027077875.1 Candidatus Heimdallarchaeota archaeon | reverse complement strand
GAGAAGACCGGTGACGAAGAAGGCGATGAGGAACCGGAGATCACAGGGCCGCACAAGGAGTTGAGGAAGAAGTTCAAGGAGATCCTTGGCAACAAGGTAAAGGACGTCACCATCTCTGAAAGACTCGTGAGCAGCCCTGCGAGACTGGTCACTCCCAAGGGAGGTATATCCTCTGACTTCCAGAGGGCCATGTCCTACATGGAGAGCAATCCATTCTCCTCTATGGCCCTGGGCGGTAAGATCCTGCAGTTGAATCCCAACAATGAGATCATCAAGGGCATCGAGGACAATCTAGAAAATGAAGAGATCATAGAGCCGATGATCAACCAGATCTTCTCCAACGCCATGCTTATTGAAGGGGAGAAGCTGGACTACTCCGAGATGATCCAGAACATTCAGAAGATCATGGAGAGCGCCCTTAGGAAAGAATGACCTAATTATTAAACCAACTCCGAAAATTAACGGTACATCAAGAAACCATTTCACACATAGATTCCGCCTAATAAGTAGCAGGTTGTGTACCTCCATGGGGAATCAATATAAAGTAGAACGTCCTATTTCCAATTGCTGATGGAAGAACAACTACGTGAGGTCAGTTATCTCTGCACTCACTGCAAGCAGGCCCAGAGACTAAAAATTGATCCTGATCTGCACTTGCAGAGGAGGGAGATAGGAATTAACGGACTAGCCACATACATAGATATCCACGGAGATGAGGAGGACGTGCATGGTGTGAAGCTCTCGGTAGACGCGAACTTCCATGTGAGGACAAACTCTCTGATTAAGATTTCACGGAAGAAGCAGAGCTCAGCGCCGCTGATTCCAATCCCCGGGATGAAGATCAAGGAGCTCAACACAAGGCATACTTGGCACTCCTGGATGAGATTGGAGTTGGAGTCCAAGGGAGGGAACATCAAGTTCGTCCTCGAGAATGACGAGACAGATGCCAAACCCTACAAGGAGCAGGAGTACAAGAGCTCGATCGGCGCGGTCACCTGCAAGATCGTCCATGTCGACGACCCGTATGGTGATTCTGACGAGCTAATGAATAACACAGGCGAGTGGATCACTGTCTTCATCAAGTACCTCGAACTCGCACCTGATCTGCATGTAGATCTCATACCTGAGATCCTGAAGTTCATCGACGACCGTGCACACTTCCCACCGACATATACGGACGAGACAATCCTCGCCACCTTGATGGATAGATCTGCAATCCTCATACCATATAGAGAGAGCTTGCAGAAGATTGCAAGATACGGTGAGACCATCAGGGTGCCGAGTGTTGACTCCAAGGACGTTGCCAATATTGCAAAGAAGCTAAGCACTCTTGAACAGGTAAAGATGTCAGAGATCCAAGAGATACTCCGTGAGTTCATGAGAGAAGGGGCACTCGAAGAGGAGGTCATTGTCAATGCTCTCGGATATTTCCTGCTCATCCAGCAGTTCGAGACAAAGCTCTCCTTTGTCAACTGAGGTGAAATTATGCCGACAAGTACAAGACCAACATCCGCACTCTTCTGGCAGATAGTCAAGGGTGCAGTATTCGACTCATCACTCAAAAGACTCACCTCCTCGGAGGCGGGGAAGAACCTCTCGGTCGTCTTCGCCCACTTCAACCACCTCGCTTTCAAGACCCTGATGGAGACGAAGCTTCCGTCGGGGAAGACGGGTAAGGAAATACTTGAGGGGAACGGAGGAGCTAGTATTACCAAGTTCCTCATGGACGGAGGATTCCAGATATCAACCTACGGAATTCAGGTCACCGAGAGGCTCTTCGACTCATTTGTCAAAGATGGAGCTCTCAAGAGTAAAAAGAAGGACGGGGTGAGGCACTATATGTACCTCGAGAACATCCCACCACTCGACCCTAGTGAGTACAATGAGGTCCTTAAAACCAACAAATACCTTGTCTACGCAGGCGAGGACATCATCCCCCACCTGATTGAAAGCCTCAAGATTGGAGATGGATCTATTGACATGGGAGACCGTGGCTGGGCTTTCGTCTCAGAGGCTATGTTTCAAGACCACCTGTTTCAGGCATCTCGGAGGGAAGCCACAGATCATATCCTCAAGGACAATCTGAAATTCAGATCAAATGAGAGAGTCGAGATAATGAGTCTTCACGGTGGAGCGGGCCATGCACTCGTCCATTTCCTTGACTACATCAACCACAAATATCCTGGACCACAAATCGTTCTTCATGGATGTGATAACTCCTCGATCAACATAGCTCGAACCAAGATCAACCTGAGATCTTATCTCATCGAGAACAGAAGCAATCCCAACACGCAGCAGCTAAGGGTGAAGGACAACCTCAAGGTCATCGGAGATATGGAGAACTGGTACGAGAAGTTTGGAAACCAGATCAGGTCAGTCGACATCTTCCTCGTCTCCCACATCTATAACTTCCTTCAACCCGACAAGAGGGAGCTGATGACCAAGAGAATCAGCGAGATGATCCACGACAAAGGAGTGGTGGTTCTCTTCCAGCCAACTAGTTATTCAGAGGACTTCCCACTACCTCTGTATCCCCTGTTCTGCAACTCCAAAGGATTTGTAGACCTACCGACCAAGTCCGAGATCGAGAAGGTCACGTCCAAGTACTTCGGATCGGTCAAGGCCCACCAGCTGGAGTCAGTCTGGATCCTGAAGAAGCCAAAGAAGTTTTAATCTTGGAGATACCCAACACCTAAATCAAACTCTGCCCACTCCTAATTCTATACTAAATTAGTTTGTTCGCGATTTCTATCAGTTAGTGGAGAGTGCGATTAGAGATTAGGAATATCATGAAAATGTTTAATTTATCCAGTATTGATAATTAAGGAATGCCTCAATACATTGTCGGTGACGACGGGAAGAGAACTCATATCCTTCTAAGTTTCGAAGAGAACAGTGAGTTAATAGAGGAGAGAGAGGATATCTCGGATGTCAATGTGCGGATGAAACTTGACCGTAGGGCGATTCCACATGAGGAAGTACCCAAGATACATTCTGAATAACTGATAGAATACCCTACCTAATTCAATGTTTAAGTTTACTAGTTCTATACATTAATGAAGTCAAAGCATGACATCTTCAACTTAATGGGATCAATGGGATCCATCTGCCTGCTATCCAGCACATATTATTTTGGAGACTCATCGGGAACACATCCACCTTGTCCTCTATAACCCCTACTTTATGTTCTGGTTCTAGTTATATTTTCTTCTGCACAGTTAGGCCGATGATCATCCATCTAATGTATAGATTCTCAAAACTCGACACACCAACAAGTTGCCTGAGTTCTTCTCTCAAATATGAGATGATCAGTCCTCCTCCCGTTGGCGTAATATCGATATCACCTTAGACAGGACGAATATGGGAATCTTTACTATAATTTATTATGGATTTTCTGGCTCTCGCGCAATATACCATACTGGTCACATATTGTTGCAAGTCTCTAATGAAAAATTATAACATCTGTTTGTGATTGAAGGTTTATTTACACATTCTTTGTGACTCCCAAGGGTCGGAGGTAGAAATCGTTCTGGCTACTGCGGATTAATTAGAAATTTCTGTCAGACAGCAGAGATTCTTTTACTTCCAGCATCCTCTGGTAAACCTCAACTCCCAAAAACAGGATAAGGTCATCTCCTGTCATGACCTTTACATTATTTGATATTTCAAAATCAAAGGAATAAAGCGAAATAAACCATCCAGAGACTCCCATCTCTTTCACAAGTTTGTCGAAGTGTTGAAACTTCCTCTTGATACCTCTTCTGGAGGTTGTAACTTGGATTAATACTCTCTGATTGTCTATTTGGAACATTCCGTCAATACCTTGAATATAAGGGAAATGGTAGAGTGTATCATCTCGTATTTTCAAATATGCAAGCTCTCGCAGATCTTGTAATGTCCTAGTCTCAATCTTATTAAGATTCTTAATGTCAAAATTTGAATTGACTTCACCCTTTGTTACGGTTCTTCTGATGACAAGGTTGGCAAATATAATCTTCTCAAATGTAAAACCAAGTCCTGAAACTCCACCAACCATCTCCCTGAAATATCGGTTATTCATGACCTCATGTAAGAACTGTTCATAAGTTCCGGTAAGAATCTTGAGAAAGAATATGGCATGGAAATAGCTGGTTATGTAATAATCATTCTTTCCATTCTGTACAACAATTCCAAAAGTCATGAGTCGGTGAATCAGATGTCTTATCTCACGAACTCCTTTAGCTCCTAGTTTTAAATTGTTGCCTAGTCCTTGAACAAGCCAGTTTTTCAAAATATTGAATTTGTCCTCTGCTTGCATTGCAATGATAGCTGATTTTTTGTCACGACTTAGAATTGTGTCTGACATCAATTCATTTACTCTTGCAGTCATCATCTCCGTGAAGTCAGTGAAAGCACCCATGGAGAGAAAAACTTCAACAATCTTCTCTATGGTTCGTGGATGTCCCCCACTGAAACCCACAAGATAATTCTCAAGTTCCTTGGTGTAAGGTTGATCGGGATAGAGCTTCTTGAACTCCGAGATGTATTGCAGGATATCCTCGGACTTCAGAGGACTGAGAACAACAGTCTGGATTTTGCCGTTCAGTGGCGATCCAATACCGTAACCGATTTGTGAAACTATAGAGTACTGTGTTCCAGAAATTACAATTAAGAGCTTCCCCGGTAGAAGGTCTGCGAGTAAATCTGCAAAGGATCTGAGTAGAGTTGATATCTTGTCAACATTACTATTTTGCAACCTCTGGATTTCATCAATGCTGAAAAATACGGGGATAACATTAAGAAGGAGATCGAATACCCTACTAACAGAATCAATGTTATACTCATCATTCCTTATTATCTTCTCTAGAAATATCATGAATCTCTTGAAATCAGCCCTACGTTGTTCACTGTTTTGAGAATTGTCTATATAATGCTCAATGATTTCTCCTTTTGCAGATATTGCTTTCTTTATACTGTCAACGAGGTGGAAGTACAACGAAGCCTCATCTACATAATGTGATTTACACCAGAAGTAAATATGGACACCTCTCTCACCCTCCTCAAGCATCTTGCCAAATCTTTGTAGGAGCGTCGTCTTTCCGATACCAGGTGCATTAAGATATGAGTAGACCTTTGCGGGAAGTGTTGTATCCCCAATACGATCCTCAAAGAGGGTTGAGAGTGTTTCTAAATCCGCCTTACGGCCCACGAAGATGGTCTTGTAGCGGAAATCCATAGGATCATTGTCTTCGCGAGATATAATTATCTATAGTTTACAATCCTCCAAATTGGAAAGAGCAGGCCGAAAAATCTCGCTATTCGTGATTCCAAATTTGGATATTCCATCTTTACGTAAAGAGTGCATCACCCATAAAACTACGAGGAATCGGTATACATAGCGTCACTATGAATTCTACAAGCGATAATTCTCAACTTTCAGTGCGGTGGCTCTTCCCCCATCCCTGCATATCCAACATCCATATTGCGTATAGTATGGGCTATCCGCCATTTTTTCTATGCTCTCTCGACGTGAGATGGATATTCAATAAATATACTCAGAGGGACCTAGATGTAGACCTCGTGCATAATCTGTTTAATATTCTCTATTTCAGGATTGAAGACATCTGGATATACCGTATCATCCTCCTTTGTAAGATCGGATCTGTACTTTTCTTCAAATTCAAGAATATAGTACCTACCGATGAGTTCGAGGTTGCTGGAAATATTACCATTGAGTACGAAGATGAGAATAGCATGCTTACCCTGCATGAAGAAGAGCAGGGAGTCGTGAAAGATGATAGATTTGAGTGAGACATCGCCCACTACAGACTCCATGCTTGTCTTGACTGCACTAAGGAGACCGACAAGAAGGGTGGTATCCATCTCCTCACCAGTCTCCATGTCTACGGACACAAGAGGCAATCCGAATTTATTTGCCACAATGACAGTTTGAACCTTGGTCGTTGTGAATGCTAAACTCAGGGGATTGGACAGAAGTGACAGACTCCAGAGCAAAACAACAGTGACGAATATAAGTGGTCTAATCTCTCTTATAAACTGATATCGAGTAAATACTGTGAGAACAACCCAGAGGACGTTCAAGGTGTAGGCAATGATAAGGAGGATTACATGAGGTTTCTTAATGATAGAGGGATCCGATCGGAGTTTGATAATCAGTGGGCGGAAGATGTAGGTGATGAAGAGAAGTAGGAGAAGGAGCGAGAATATACTCACTATTGGAGAGTACTTGGCATTAATACCATTTGCATCATTTGTTATTGTGACATTAGAACGGGAGGCGAGGAGTCCTATGATTATTCCGACAAGAGCGGAGATAAAGTGAGACCTGAAGGGGAGACGATCATATTGGCTAATGAGCGAGACGAGGATTACTCCAAGAATTCCAGCCATTAGAAAAATATTACCCATCGTCCATATCAAAAAGACGTCAAAGTTCGGGAAGATCAACAATACTGGTCTGGAGAGGTAGCCCAAGAGGAATATGGTGAAGGACATAACCAACCATAGGTGACCGATGTATCTGTATTTTCTGTATACAAGTGTCGACACAGTAATTGCTACTATATAGAACAGTATGATAAGAGCCATTATTACCAATGATGTCGAGTTTAGTTCACTATAACCCATATTATTGACTCCTTAGTAAGGATATGGTATATCAACTAGATTTGTTTATTAATTTATTCCCGACCAAGTAATAACTATCACATTAGTAGGAGTTCAATATAGTTATGTAAGTTCATTAGAACTAGTCCTGCCCGATTGGTATCTGTGGTTGATCCAGACATATAAACTGGACATGAGCATGTAGAAGACAAAGATCTCCACGATGGTCAAGAGGACGGATGCCCAACCGATATTAGGGACATTAAGGAATGGGTAGATATAGCCAAGCTCCCATCCCAGACTACCATTGATTATAGCATAAGGAGCAAAGAGCAGGGGATAGAGCAACCAGTAGAATATGTATTTCCTATGATATTTCTTATCCTCGGTGAGATACCATTCTATAATGAACATGATGGGGACGATGAGGTGCTGCGAGTAGTTGGTGAATGTGTTTATTGTCGGATCTGTGGCTGCTATGAGACTCCAGTAGACAACCATTACGATCGTGATGTACACAACCATAGCTCCGTGGACGAAACCGGTTACCCTGCTCCTGACTTCTGAATTTGCAAAGAGCATGAGACCTAGCCAGATGAAGAGCATCCAGTTCGTTTGAATCGAGAGATATTTATTCCTGCGCAGGCAGGATATTCCCTCAATTTGTCCACACTGCAGGATCTGTTCCCTTATTTGGGTAAAGCCAATGAGGAGGAAGAGGATCAGCCTGTAGTACCATATTCCCGACCTTCTCCGTAGATATTCTTCCATACATGTGCAGAATTTGACCTATTTTAAGCATACTGCTCAGCGGATGATTATGAAAAGTCTAGGGATGAGAAGAGTATACCGTCGAGTACCCTGATGTTCCCAGTTCCTACTCCTACATAGGTATACTGACCTGCAAAGGTCTCGGTCACAACCACACCAGCTATTGAGAACTCCGCATTGGTTAAACCAGTTCTTTGACCATTGACTACCTTGTATAGGGTGATGGTATTGGCAGCGGTATCAAGAACCGAGGTGTAGGATATATCAAAGAAGAGCTTCTGCGAGAGTACAGTCGTTGATGACTGGAGCTCGAAGTTCACCTCGATGTTGTTGAATTCAAAGCCCTCGGTGGTCTTTGCAGGCCCTGCTGCATCCGAGTGATGGAGGTAATCAAGACCATCGACAATAGTATTCTCGAGGCTAATACTGGCCGAGTAACCTTTGAGTCGGAGGTATTCCATGATCTGGAGGAAATAGGCATCAATGGCGTTGTCGGTAGCCACAGATGTATTGGCTATGGTCCCATCAGATCTCGAAGCGAGGGTGAGAACGAGAGCATCCTCTATGTCCTCGACAGTGTTGTCCCATGTCTGTGTGAAGTTGGGCAGAGACTGGAGGGGATCTGTATACTGTGTCCTCTGTGACTCTAGGAGGGTGGTTGCAATACCCACTATGAAGGTGATCA
Organism: Candidatus Heimdallarchaeota archaeon; assembly: GCA_027077875.1. GTDB lineage: Archaea > Asgardarchaeota > Heimdallarchaeia > Heimdallarchaeales > Kariarchaeaceae > S139-21. Next base: position 3,019 of record JALWRB010000473.1, on the reverse strand, counting down.
CAAGGATCGTCAATAGGAGGAATATCTGTGATCTTCTTCTCATTGTCCCACCTCATACCATGCCTGCACCTGTATTCGGTATGTGTCAGACACCAGACCATAAACAGGTGAATAGTGACCCATGGATATGTCTTCGACGGAGGTCAACTGGACATTTGAGGGTATGCTTACCTCATTTAGCCGGTCTATAGGAGTGAATGATCCCGATATTCTGAAGTACAGAAGTATTGTGAATTCAGCAGCCTCAGGGAGTACGGTTCTGAAGGCATTGATGATGACTAGAGCGGTATCATTGGAATCCGCTAGAGTGGAACCTGCTTGGTACCTTTCTTTAGCTGCATCGTAGTAGTTGTAGAGTGCATGCGAATCCTTGAGAGCATCTAGAGTCGCCTCAATCTGGTACTCAAGGTTCTCGACTGACTGGGGAGGTGACTGTGTATTTTGTATGGAGAACAGTCCAGAAAGCAGAAGGATCAAGACGGTGACCGCCACGACTACCTCGATGATGAACAGTTGAGCTCGCGATCTCATTAGGCGTCCTCCCAAATAGTGAATTCTACAATGATTAGTATTCCCCTGCAAAGTGCTGACGTCGTGTAGCTGTTCGACGTTGTTTTCGGAATATTCGTGGGTTGCATGTCAATGGTCGTCGGGAAACTTTGTACTCCAACCTCATCGATGGTCTGGCTGACCACTACAGCAACAACAATTCCAGTCTCTGGAATAATGAGTGAACCCGAAGTCCCTCCTGATAAGGTATCAGCCGTGCTACTGGTTGTTGAGGCTGTTGGGGGGATGAAGAGAGCGTAGTAGTTGTAATCTGCAGATGCTCCTGACACCGACATCCCGAGTGTAAGTCCAGATGAAATTGAGGATGTTTCCTGCAGGGTCACATTGGCGACTGTCGGGGTGACCGTGTTGATGTACGTCGTTGAAGTCATGGCTTGGCTAATGTCGCCGTAGGAAGCAATCGCTATGATACGGGCATAGCTAGGGGGAGAACCGAAGGTAAGAGCGACGGAGAAGCTCCCATTAGCAAGGGTCTGCGTATTTGAGGAAACCACGCCTGCTGAATTCACTCCGAAGACCCATACCGATGAGAGGTTCAAGCCCTGTCCACCGTCGGTCACGATTCCACCAACATTCACATTTGCCCCAGCTCCGACCACCGATGTGATGCTCACATTTATCGTGTATTTAATTCTTAGAGCGAAGGTCTTATCTCCGAGTGTCGAGTTCAGTCCCTGTTTTACATCGGAGTATGTAAGCCTGTATGTCGAATTTGTCAAGTCGCTGAGTCTCCCGACCTTGTTGGGATCGAGCGAGTTGGTGTTGCCCTTGGTGAGACCAAAGTTCCAGTTGGCAGGAAGGGCTGCGGTGAGTGTGGTTCCCCAGTTCTGAGGAACGCCCGGTGTGCTCACTATTACTCTTGCCGAGTTCTGAATCCTGAGATTCTCCTCCGATATCTGAGCTGCTTCGTAGTTGGTCTGGATGAGATTACTAGTCATGATCAGAATCTGGGACATGACCAGCATGAATATGATCAGCGCCATGCTGAAATCTATCCCTCGAATCTGGGCACGTCTGCTAAATCTCATAGTCAGTTCCTCAGTTGTTCTGAACGATTGTTTCTTCGAGGAGGGCCTTGACGTCAGCCAAGGACGACTCGATCTTGACCATCTCCAGTCCAGTCTGCAGGAAGGAGGTGACTCTTTTGATAGTCTCTTCGGCTTCCCTGATACGTTCCTGGGTGATTCCGTCGATCTTGGATGCGAGCAGTTCGATCTCTTCCTTGGTGATGAGACTCTTGGTAAGTTCTTCGAGTTTCTCCTCTATCGGACCGAGATCGACAGCTGCAGTGACACCGCGGACGACGTTATCAGAGCTACTTCCACCTGAATCGCTGCTGACATTTCCGCTGAAATTGCTTAGCTCTGAGAGAATTCGGAGGACATTGAAGTTGATCTGATTGAGATCATTCTTGATACCTGCAACTTCTTTCTTGAGATTCGCGATCTCGTCATCGATTTTTGCCATAACTTTTACCTGTACCTACTGTGAATCTTATTCTAAATAACACTTGTTGTCAACTAGTAAATGGGTGTCAGGCAATAAGCGTTTTGTAGAAAACAAATCCCACGAATAGAAGGATTGTGGAGTGGATTAGACCCACCTTAACCGACCCATTGCCCATTTTACCAGCGGTCAGACCCGAGAACAATGCCTGTGACGCGATGAGATAGAGGAATACCGCTCGAAACGCGTGAATTGGAATGACTATGGTCTCCACGTTGTTCACAATCAGTGGGAATGATCCGAACTGTTCGAAGAAGGTCTTGAACAGAACGAGAATGACTATACAGAAGATGAGGAACGATATGTAGATGATGAAGATGTAGGGTTTGATTGAGTCCTCTCTCTCCCTTTTAATATCCAGCTGTTCCTGTATGTGGTGGGTGGCAGAGTCAAAGATTTTCTCCAGTTCACCACCTGACTTCTCTGCTTCGAGGATGAGAATTGTGGCCTGTCTTGCGAGTGGAGTGTTCACATTGTCCCTAAAGGCGGTCATTGCCTCTCTGAAAGAGATACCCCACGAAACCTTTGCCGCGAGCTTCTTGAGCTCGGGTGTGAGTGGTCCGTAGTTTCGTTTCGCTGCTTCGGCGATCGCTCTCGGCAGATGCATTCCGATTCTCTGGCTGTCAGCAATCTCACGGAGGAGATAGGGGAGGTGATCGTCCATCGCTTTTAGCGTCCTTGCTTCTCTGTAGTAGATGAAGAATGCGGGGATTGCGAGGAACATGGACATGGCGAGAATGAACCAATCATTTATGTTTAGGTTAATATTAGCAGGGATGATTCCCGAATTCCCGGTTGGAACAAACGCCATCCCGTACACTGGGTAAACTACTATTTGTTCCCCGGTTCTAATGTCATATGTGGCAATCCCGTTCCCATCTGGAGCATTTACCAGCCTGAATTTCAGGATAAAGTCCATAAATCCTATCAGGAAAAGAACGAA
>JALWRB010000472.1 GCA_027077875.1 Candidatus Heimdallarchaeota archaeon | reverse complement strand
GCACGCCTAATGCTTCAAGCATATGACAGGGAATTTGGTTCGGTGAAAGAGATGCTGGTGGAGTTCCTCGAAAAACAGCATCAGGGTGAAGAGGCCCTTCTTCTCATACGAACCATAAAGCAGATTGGTAAGTACTATTACAAAAATTCGGAATTCGACTGGGCTACCTACTGTCTTGACATCGCAATAGATCTCTCACGGGAGCAGTCAACCATCTCGGAAAGCTTCGAGATGGAGTATGCCTATGTTCTGAATCTCCGGGGATTGGTTGAGCTAGGAATCGGTAGAGGACCGATAGAATACTTCACAGAGGCATTGGTAATTTTCAAACAGCTAGGAAATGAAACTTTCGAGATCTACTGCTACCAGAACTTAGGGATTTACTACTGGAGAATGGCGGAATATGATATGTCTGAGAAGTACATGCGAATGGCCCATGAATTACACAAGGAGATTGGAAACACATGGGGAATGGCATCTACTCTTTCAAATCTGGGAGTACTACAGCTTGATGCAAAGAACTTCAAGAAAGCCAGACAGTACAATCTCCAAGCAGTCGAACTCTACAATGAGATCAAGGACGTATCCATAAATTCTGAATTGGCCATAGCCCTCCTTGGTGTAGCGGAGAGCCTGATGTATCTCGGGGAGTTTGAGGAGGGAGAGGAATATTTCAAACGAGCGATGTCGATTTTTCAGGAGGTTCCCAATGTCATCGAGTACTACAAGACCGTGCTGGGATATGTCAGCATGCTCTTGGGAATGAGGAGATACGCCGATGCATTACGAATATTAGAGGAAAATGTGAGAGTGGACCAGATTGGTAGACAGACAGGGTTCTTTGTATACAAACTTTACTACATGTCCTACCTGATTATCTGCAACATCGAGCTGGGGAACTATGCAGAGGCTCGAACAAATCTTGAGGAGATGAGTAGGGTAGAAAAAGAGCGATCAGAAGATGATGATATTCTACAATTCACAAGGGCGTATGTGCTAAGTGTTTCGGACGATTTACTAGAACTTGCAGAGGCAGAATCTATACTCCGCAAATTGTCAGATTCAGAGAGAATTATATCTAATTTCTACAGGGTTGAGACGTACAATAGGCTTGCTCGTATCCTCTGGTACAGGTATACCATCTCGAAGGGAGAAAGCATAAAAATGGAGCTAGGTTCGGTATTGGACAGCATGGTCGAAATTGCCAACAAAACCAGAATGCTTTATCCAATGACCGAAGCACTGATGATGAAGGTAAAGGTCGATTTGGCAGAGAGGAGCGAGGATATAGCCGACTCAATGTCAAAGTTGATTCAGACGATCGAGTATTTGATGGACGACGATTTTAGACACTATGCTAAGGAATTACTGGATATGCTTGACGAATACAACGATGAGATCATGGAGAACCTGAGCGGAGATCATCCATTAGTCCAGAAACTGAAGACTTGGTCAAAATTTAGATAAAATTAGGGTCAAGAATCCTTGTCTGTTTAGCTGTCACCACAGGAGTTTCTGGCATGTTCTTTGCAATGTCTAAAACCTGCTCGGTTTTGTCGTCATCGAGGATCGACAGGATGATCTCCTCATCCTCCTTCCCATGTGCTTCAGAGAGGAGGAGTAAGGTGGACAGTTCCTCCGTTGATATATCAGGTCGATTTCGTTTTATCGTCCAAATCTTGTCTAAGTCGTGGTTCAAGCCCTCCACTGTGGTGTCTAGAAGATCCAGAAGGAGCTCGGTGAGCAAGTATTCGATCAGAGGAGGGGTAAGTTCCGACTTGATCTGATGTATTACCTCCTTCCTGTCCGACTTGGGAAAATCTATGACATCACCAATTTTGTAAGGCTTATCCAAAACGCAATCTAGAACCTTCTTCACCAACAAAAAGTTGATGTGCACAAGATTTCGTCCCTCCACGCTCATTTCCTGGTCAGAGGTTGACCGAGGATATTCAGATACAGTCATCTGTCGAAAATATGATGCAGTAAATATTTAACTTTATCCCGACACCATAGACTAGGGAACTTCGTTTCCCCCTCTAATTAGCCCCTGAATAATCTCTATCAAGGTTTCACCTGATTTCACAATCTCATGACTCATATCCCCGTAGAGCTCTGTTGTATTCACCAGAATACCAATTATATGTAGTACAGTATCGATGCCGTCTATGATCACGAGGACTTAGGTATCATCTCTCACAATTTTGATGTTCACCAGTGTATTCATAGCCGATATCACTCCATTGTGCAACTTCCTTCCGATATAGATACCTATACCATCACCACCTCTGTTCTCATTTCCCAGACAAATGAACTGAAAATTTCCATGATCCCATGTTCCTCTTTCAGGTTACCCATGATATCACGTATAAGAGCCATATCATAGCTATTTGATATTTGAGAGAGAGCAAATGGCTTAATTATAATTAGTTGTGACACCAACCATTCTCCAGACATGGTCTAATGTCAAATTAAACTCCTCGTCGGAGGTTATCCGTGACAAAACAAGTGACCCCTCTACGAGAGTAGAAATTACTACTGCTAACTGGACCGACGGTATTTCAAAATTAAACACACCAGTACTCTTTCCTATGTCGAGCGTTTCCACAAGCAGTTTGTTGACATATGTGAATAAAGATTTGACCTCAGACTGAATTTCAGGTGGGACAGTGTTGTACTCCACACCGAATATTCCGAGAGGACAGAGTTCGTCGATCTTTCGTGACTCTCTGAAGAAATTGAGGAATATATTTAGTTTCTTGATTGGGTCACTCTCTGAAGATATCAGCTTCTTGGTGAGGTACTCGATCCTCGATCTGTAATT
>JALWRB010000471.1 GCA_027077875.1 Candidatus Heimdallarchaeota archaeon | reverse complement strand
GCTACCTTCTTTCATGATGAGGAATCGCACTGCAATAGTCTACGTGAAGGTTCCGACCAAATCATTTGTCGGCACTGTTAGTATGAAAAAGGTTGGAGATGGCATAATAATCCATACGTTGACTCCATTCGAAGTCATGATACCACTCCAAGTTATGAGAAATCTGTTCAATCCAATAATCCTGAGAGCACCTTATACATGGATTGCACCTAGGAGACGATTCAATAGAGCAGTCCATTCACTTGGTCAATCCTGAATAGTTAGAATAGGCAAATTCGTGTAAGTAAGTTAGTTTAACTGTTCAAAGCAGATTGTATAATATCTCTATTTTCTATTCGTTGGACATATTTTCTCCCTTGGGGCTACCCATACTGTCTTCTGGAGTGAAGTTCGTTTGGGTGTCCTCAACAGGAGAGACATCTGCAACCTTGGACGTGTTGAAAGAGTCCATGGATTTGATAGATTGATCGGAATCTATTCCCGGAGATCCGCCAGAACCTCCGCCTCCACCTTTCTTAGGAGAGTCGTCATCTGGACTGTCACCTTCAGGATCTACATCTCTTCCACAGAATGAGCAGACGTTATTCTTTGTCGATATCCACTCATCACAGTGGGGGCACTTTCTCTTTATCTTTAAGAGTTTGAGCACCAGTGGTGAGAGGATACCTGGAAGCTTGGCAATGAGCAGAGCTCCGAGCACGGAGATCATTGACAGAGCAATATCCTCCGTAGTTGAAGCTTCTATCACGATATTTCTCACGGCTACCACAGGTTTTACAACATCTTTGAACTGCTGTGACAACCCAAGACCATTGTTCTCGGCTTTAATATCCACAGTAGAGGTTATACCATCCTTCTCAGCGGTGATTAGAAGAGTGTAGTTCCCAACGGGGAGCTTGGACACATCTACACTGAATGTGTAAGGAGTGATGTGCTTCTCGGCGGGGTCTAGTTCTGCGTACTTGTTGATGGCGGGATTTCTCCACTCGATAGAAGCGAAAGCATTGACCACCTTGGAGAAGATATCGTTGACTGCAACTTCCACCTCAATTGGAGGAATAGCATTGTCAAAGATCGTTGCTTCCTTCACACTGAGCTGGACAGGATTTGCAGTGATTATCAGTGAATTTGGCAAGATTGTTAGATCCCTCTTTATCACCTTCTCGGGATAGAGTGCTGATTTAATAGACATCGTTATTGTTGTGTTGATTGTGTTTAGATCAAGTCCTGAACTACCCTCATTGGCAAGGATTGCAAGGTTGTTCAATGCGATTAGATCATTATCTCTGAGAGATATTGTCGCCTCTCCATCAGCATCTGTAAACACTGTGTTGGATATAACAGGAACTTCATCAAAGCTGTACTTTACCTCTGCATTCGATATCGGATTCTGGTCCTGATCGAGAGCTGTTACGGTGAAGGTGAATGTTTCGGTGGTCCCCTGAGTGATCTCAAGGTTGGTAGGCGACACCCTCAAATTCATGCGGTTAAGCTCCACCAATACAGGCACAATTATCGTACGCTGCTCAAGATCGAAAGACTCCGTGTTGGTGATGTTTATGAATAAGGGAAGTTCCACAAATTGAGGGATTGGATCCATTGAGTATATCTCAGTGAAATTCAAGAGATTGTCACTGGACAGATCCGATACATCAAAAGTCAAACCGAGTTTTCCTGAAGAATCAGTCCTTCCAGTCTTGATGTACTTCTGCCCGTATGCAGCCTTAGAATCTTCAATACTGAGTCCCAATGCAGCCTCTACCTGGAGTGAACTCAGAATATTACCCGTTTCATCTATTATTGAGAGGTCAGTCACATAGCTACTGTCTGAGACAGAGAATGACTGTCTCGTGAATTCCGCACGAGCGCTACCCAGTGCACGAGATTGAATGGTCTGGGAGAGGAGTACGGTGCCTTCTGTAGAGAGCTCTATAGAAATGTCGTACTCACCTCGTTTCACGACTGGATAAGTCACAGAAGTGAACAGGCTCCCATCAAGAGAGAACGCATTGTACGACTGAATAGTCTGAGTCTCCTCAAATTCAAAGGCAGGAATGGAGATCTTGACGTCGAATGAGAATGGTTTGAACGGATCCCACCAGACCCATGTACCAGAGGATTGAAGGAGGTTGAACACTAGCGTAATCTGTCCTTCTTCCCCAACTGCTAGATCTCTCTGCTCTATGGCAGTCATCTCGAGTGGGAACATATCCACTAGAACAGATGCCACGTATGTATTGGCCAAGAAGAGATTCTTGTCAAGGTTCTTATCACCAAATGAATATTTCTTCGCGGTGTCATCCCAGTAACCGAAGAAGAAACCTTTGTTACTGTCAAAGAGATCATCGAACAATCCCCCAATGCCAGAAATAGATCTCATCTTCCACGTACGAGCAGCGATATTATCAACATCACCCACGTTTAAGATCTCCCAGTTAACAGCCAACCTGTTCATAGCGAAGATCGCAGCAACGTTGGCAATATTTGATATCACCTTCTCCCCACCATTTAGGTCTGTGATATCGACACTTGAGTAGAGCAAGGAGCCCTCACCAGGGACAGCGAATAATCTGAGTACGTTATCCATCACATTTGAGACCATTGCTAGTAGTTGCAGACCATTAAGGTTGATTGAACTTGACGTATCATATGACTCCTTTGCGTAGGTATTCAAATGAGAGACATAGAATGCATTAGACAATAGATCTACAACATTCGATCGAGTAGCAGTATTTGTATTGTATGAACGAGCGAATACACCACCAGAAAGAAGAGACAAACCGGATATAGTAGTAATCTTCAAATTCGAGTCAACATAATTGACCAGAGCATCC